>JBAVIQ010000442.1:0-6428 GCA_049687035.1 Steroidobacteraceae bacterium | reverse complement strand
GTCTCGATCTGCGTCCGGCCCGCGACTTCTTCGCCGCGCTCGCGTCGCAGGACACGGCGGTTGAATTGTCCGGCCACTTGCGAACGCTTGCCGTTGCGCTGATGAAGATCTCGAACGACCTGCGCTGGATGAACAGCGGACCGCTCGCGGGGCTCGGGGAAATCTCCCTGCCCGCGCTGCAGCCGGGCAGCAGCATCATGCCGGGCAAGGTCAATCCGGTGGTGCCGGAAGCGGTCACGATGGTGGCCGCGCAGGTGATGGGCAACGACGCGACGATTGGCATCGCGGGCCAGTCAGGCAACTTCCAGCTCAACGTGATGCTGCCGGTAATCGCCTACAACCTGTTGCAGAGTATCGAACTGCTGGCCGCGGCATCGCGCACGCTTGCGCGCAGCACGATTGCGGGCTTCGCGGTCCATGCGCGGCAGATGTCACTCGCGTTGAATCGCAACCCGATGCTGGTGACGGCGCTCGCTCCCGTGATCGGCTACGACAAGGCGGCAGCGATCGCGAAGAAAGCCTATGCCGAGGGTCGTCCGATCATCGAGGTGGCAGCCGAGATGACGGACCTGGGTGAGCAGCGTCTGGCGAAGCTGCTCGATCCGGCTGCGCTGACACGTGGTGGCGAACATGGCGGGCCGGGCAAGGGAGAAGGCTAGTTGACGGTGCCTGACCTCATCGCAACCCTGCCGCTGCGCGCGCGGATCGAAGCCCTGTTGCGGGACACGGAGCCGGGCCGGAACCCGGAATTTCCATACGCCGCACAGTTCACGGCCGAACAGAGGGACCGGCTGCGGCAGCTGTTCCCCGCGGAGCCCGCGCGCGCCGCAGTGCTGGTGCCGCTGATCGAGCGTCCCGCTGGGCTGCAGGTGCTGCTGACCCAGCGCGCATCGCACCTGAAGCACCATCCGGGCCAGATCAGTTTTCCGGGCGGCCGCATCGAGCCTGCGGATGCGGGTCCGTGGGAGGCCGCGCTGCGCGAGGCGCAGGAGGAGATCGGCCTCGATCCACAGTACGTTACACGCGCCGGTTTCCTGCAGGACCACCTCGTCATTTCCGGGTTCCGCGTAACTCCCGCTGTCGGCTTCGTGCGACCCGGCTTCGACCTGCGCCTGGACGAGACCGAGGTCGAGAATGTCTTCGAGGTGCCGCTCGAATTCGTGCTGGACGTACGCAACCACCTGCCGCGCGACCGCAAAGTGGCGGGCCATACGGTCATCACGCACGAAATTCCGTACGAAGGCCGCCAGATCTGGGGTGCGACGGCCAGCATGCTCATCACGTTCGCACGGTTGCTGCGCGAGATGCAGGCATGAGCGCCATCGAGCGGCTGCGCCAGATCATGGTCCGGCTGCGCGACCCCGCCGGCGGCTGTCCGTGGGACCGCGAGCAGGACTGGGCATCGATCGCACCACACACGATCGAAGAAGCGTACGAACTGGCGGATGCGATCGCCCGCGGCGAGCCCGAGGCCGTGCGTGACGAATTGGGCGACGTGCTGTTCCAGGTCGTGTTCCAGGCGCGCATCGCCGAGGAGCGCGGACTGTTTGATTTCGACGCCGTCGCCGCCGCGATCGCCGACAAGCTCGAGCGACGTCATCCGCACGTCTTTGCCGACACGAAGATCGAAGGCACGGCGGCGCAGACAGTGGCCTGGGAGCAGCACAAGCGCGCAGAGCGCGCGGCCAGGGGGCTGGGCACCGGCGCATTGGACGGCGTGACGCTCGGCCTGCCGGCGCTGACCAGGGCGACCAAGCTCGGTGCGCGCGCTGCGAGAGTCGGCTTCGACTGGACTGACGCGTCGGGCGTCATCGAGAAGGTGCGCGAAGAGCTCGGCGAACTGCAGGACGAAATCGACAAGGGCGATCGGGCCCGCACGCACGAAGAACTGGGTGACCTGCTGTTCGCGTTGTCGCAGGCGGCGCGTCACCTCGGCGTCGATGCAGAAGCCGCGCTGCGCGATGCGAACGCCAAGTTCGAGCGGCGGTTCCGCCGGGTCGAGACGCACCTCGCCGCAGAGGGCCAAACCCCGGCCGACGCCGACATGGAGCAACTGGAAGCGCTCTGGGTCCGTGCCAAGCGGGAACTCGGCTGAACTGCCGTGAATGTCCCTGATTCCGCCGCAGCACGACTCGCGGCCCTGCGTGAACTGCTACCCGGGTGCCTGCTGCGCGATCGGCGTCGGCTGCAGTCGACGTTTGACCGGTTGGCGCGCAAGCCCGCGGCGGCCGATCCGCGCGAAGTGGCCCGGTTGGAGGCGCAACTCCATGCGTCCGTCGAACTCGTCGCGGCCCGGCGTGCATCCGTTCCACCGATCGTCTACGACGAGACTTTGCCCGTCCATGCACGCCGTGACGACATCCGCCGTGCGATTGAGGCACACCAGGTTGTCATCGTCAGTGGCGCCACAGGCAGTGGCAAGAGCACGCAGATTCCAAAGATCTGCCTCGAGATGGGGCGCGGCGCCGCCGGCCTGATCGGGCACACCCAGCCGCGGCGCATCGCGGCGCAGGCGCTGGCCAACCGCGTCAGTGCGGAGTTGGGTTCCACCACTGGTGATCTCGTCGGTTACCAGGTGCGCTTCGTCGACCGCACCAGCCCACGTACTCTCGTGAAGTTGATGACGGACGGACTGCTGCTGCGTGAACTCGAGAGCGACCCGCTGTTGCTGCGTTACGACACGCTGATCATCGACGAAGCCCACGAGCGCAACCTCAACGTCGACTTCCTGCTCGGCGTCTGCCACCGGCTGTTGCCGCGGCGGCCCGACCTGCGCCTGATCGTGACGTCGGCGACGATCGAGACCCAGCGGTTCGCTGAGTTCTTCGGCGGCGCACCCATCATCGACGTGGAAGGGCAGAGCTACCCGGTGGAGGTGCGTTATCGCCCGCTCGCAGAGGAAGACGAGGCGGCGCCACCGCTGCCCGAGGCAGTGCGTGATGCGCTCGAAGAGCTCGAGCGTGATGCGCGTGGCCTGCGTGGCGACGCGCTCGTGTTCCTGCCAGGTGAGAAGCAGATCCTCGAGACCCGCGACCTGCTGGTGCGCAGCCGCGTGGACTGGGATGTCCTGCCGCTGTACGGGCGACTCACCGGTCCGGACCAGGACAAGGTGTTCGCCGGGCACACACGCCGTCGCGTCGTGCTCGCGACCAACGTCGCCGAGACTTCTCTCACGATTCCCGGCGTGCGGTTCGTCATCGATGCCGGGCTCGCACGCGTCAGCCGCTACAGCCCACGAGCGAAGTTCCAGCGTTTGCCGATCGAGCCGGTGTCGCAGGCGAGTGCCGATCAGCGTCGCGGGCGTTGCGGACGCGAAGGCGAGGGCATCTGCATTCGGCTCTACGCCGAGGACGATTACCTTGCGCGGCCGCGCTACACCGAACCCGAACTGCTGCGGACCAACCTGGCGAGTCTCATCCTGCAGATGGCCGCACTGGCGCTCGGCAGTCCGCAGGAATTTCCGTTCCTCGATGCGCCCGATGCACGCCTGTTGAACGATGGCTACCGCCTGCTGCAGGAACTGGGCGCCGTCGATGGCGATCGGCGGATCACTCGACTCGGACGCCAGATGGCCGCGTTGCCGGTCGATCCGCGCCTGGCGCGCGTGCTGGTGGAGGCGGGGCGCACGGGCTGCATGGATGCAGCGCTCACGATCGTCTCGTTCCTGAGCATCCAGGATCCGCGCGAACGCCCTGCCGACAAGACGGCAGCCGCAGACGAAAAGCATGCGTTGTTTGCCGACGAACGCTCGGACTTCGTCGGCGTGCTCAATCTCTGGCGGGCATCCCGCGAACCAGCGACCGGTGGCAACCGCGTGTTGCGTCACTGGTGCCGCGAGCACTTTCTATCGTTTCTGCGCGTGCGGGAGTGGGGCGACCTGCGCGAGCAACTCGAGGACATGTCGCGTTCACCGGCGCAAGGCGCCGGCGACAAGCCCGCAGCCGGCACGGCTGTATTTCACCAGACGCTGCTGACTGGATTCCTCGGCGGCATCGGCGTGCTCGACGAAGCCCGCACCTACCTGGGCGCGCGCGACACGCGCTTCGTCATCGCTCCAGGTACGCCGCTCGCCAGGCGCTCGCCGCACTGGATCGTCGCCGCGAGCCTCGTCGAAACGCATCGACTCTATGCGCGCATGGTGGCGCAGGTGCAGCCGTCGTGGATCGAATCGGCGGGAGCGCATCTCGTCAAGCGCACCTACGGCGACGCCGAGTGGGACGCGCAGCGCGGCATGGCGTTTGCGCGCGAGACTGTGTCGCTCTATGGCCGCGTGCTGAGCAGCGGGCGGCGCGTCAATTTTGCGACGGTCGACCCCGCGGCAGCACAACGGATGTTCGTGGAGGAAGCGCTCGTCCGCCGCCAGCCCTCTATGCCGTTTGCGTTCCTCGAGCGCAATGCGGCCATGCGCGCACGTCTCGAACGAGTCGAGTCCTGCCTGCGCCGGCGCGACTTGCTCGCCGGTGAGGACGCGCTAGTACGTTTCTATCTGGAACGCATTCCGCCCGCGCTCGCCTCGACGCGAGCGTTCGAATTATGGTGGCGCAAGGAGGAGCGCGCAAAACCGCACATGCTCGACGCACCGGAGCCAGTGTTCCTGGCCCAGGCCTTGCCGGTCGTGCACGTGACCGATTACCCGGCGGCTTTCGACGTCCACGGCAACGACCTGCAACTGCACTATCGCTTCGATGCGACGGCGCCCGACGATGGCGTCACGCTCGACGTGCCGTTGCCGCTGCTGCGGGCAATCGACGCACAGCGACTCGAGTGGCTGATTCCAGGATGGTTGCGCGAGAAGGTCATCGCGCTGCTGCGGGGACTGCCAAAGGAAGTGCGGCGCGAGATCGTGCCGATTCCCGATGCGGCGGACCGGCTGCTGGCCGTCCTGCCATCGTTCGGCACCGGCTCGCTGTTCGCTCACGTTGCAGCCTTCGCGACCCAGGAAGCCGGTATCCGCGTCGGGCCCGAGCAGGTGGCTGCGGTGGCCTTGCCGCCCTGGCTCACCGTCAATCTGCAGGTGCTCGACGGCGCGGGACGGCTGCTCAAGGCCGGTCGCGATCTCTCGGTCCTGCGCGATGAGTTTCGTGCAACGTCCGGTGGCTCAAGCTTTGCCGAGGCAGCCCCGGATTTTGCCTGGGAACGAGTCGGCGTGCGGCAGTGGGATTTTGCCGCCTGGCCCGTCGAGACCACCGTCCGCAGCGGCCGGCTGCAATTGCGCGCGTATCCCGGGATCCAGGATGAGGGCACCAGCGTGCGTCTGCACCTTTTCACGACCGAGGGTGGGGCCTGGCGTGCGTCGAGGGCCGGGATCGTGCGGCTGGCTGCTTTGGCCCTGCCGCAACAACACGAACTGGCACGCCGGCACTGGGCGTCGGACCGTGAATTCACACTGTTGCTGGCGGCGGCTGGATTCGGCAAAGAGTTGCCTGGCGAGATCGCCGACCGCGCCGTGGCCGATGCCGTACTCGGTCAATCCGGCGAGTTGCCGCGTACGCGAGCCCAATTCGAGGCGCTGGTGGAGCGAGGACGAGCCGACGTGGTCGATCGCGCAGGCGAAATCGCACGGGTCGTGAAAGGCGTGCTGCTGGCCCTGAAGGACGTGCGCGCGCAAATGAGCCAGTTGAACGGCGCGCCTTTCGCGCCAGTGCGCAGCAGCGTGAATGATCAGCTGGCCGAATTGCTGGCGCCAGGCTGGGTGCGCGCCACCCCGGATGGCTGGTGGACCCAGTTGCCGAAATACGTGCGTGCGATCGCACGCCGCCTGGAGCGTGCTCGTGGCGACGTCGAGCGGGATCGCAAGCTGCAGTCGCAGGTCGAGCCTTATGCACAGCAGGTCCGGCGCCTGGCTCTGTCCGCGGACCTCGACATGACCGGGAACGAACGCGAGCGACTGCGCTGGATGGTCGAGGAGTTTCGGCTTTCGCTGTTTGCGCAGGACCTGCGCACCCTGCTGCCGGTGTCGGCGAAGCGACTCGAGGAGCAGTTGCAGCTGGCTTTGCGCGAGGCTGCAGGCCTGGCTGCGCCGCCCGCCGTGCGCGGAAGAAGTCAGCGCTGAGCGTAAGCGACTATACTTGTGCGAGGAGACAGCACGAATGACGGCGAATCGCACCAGCAAGAAGTATTGCAGCAAGGCTTTGGCGGTCATGGCAGTGCTGTGCGCGCCCCTCGTTGCGTACGCGCAGGCTCCTGCCTCGTCGACGGCTAAACCGCCGGAACCCGCGACCGACCTGCGAGTGCAGACGGTTCGATCGGGTTTGAACGTCATCACGGGGGCAGGCGGCAACGTCGTCGTCTGGTCAGGAGGCGATGGCCTCGTGCTCGTGGACACGGGTCTTGCAACTTCCTCGGCGGCGCTGGTCGATGCCGTAACGCGCATATCCCCGGCACCGGTCAAGTTCGTCATCAACACGAATGGTCATGCCGATCACGTG
>JBAVIQ010000441.1:0-4444 GCA_049687035.1 Steroidobacteraceae bacterium | reverse complement strand
CAAGACCGGGACGTCGAACGATTATCGCGACAGCTGGTTCGCCGGCTTTTCGGGCGGTCACGTGATCGTGGTGTGGATGGGTCACGACGACAACGCAACCACCGGTCTCACCGGCACTACCGGCGCCTTGCAGGCGTGGACACGCCTGATGGCCTCGATCTCGACGACCTCGTTCGAGCCGCTGATGCCCGAAGCGGTGGAGGACCGCTGGATCGAGTACTACTCCGGGCAGGAGACGTCCCCGTATTGTTCCGGCTCGGCCGTAAGATTGCCGTTCGAACTGGGGACGGTGCTGAACCCGAACCCCGCATGCCCGCCGAGCACGACACCCGAGGAGGCCGCGTTGATGCAGCCCCCGCTGCCAGTCGTTCCGAACGAGGACGGCGTCACGGCGCCGGCCGAAGGGGCGCCGCGGACCAGCAATCCTCCTTGATCTGGTCCGCGCGGGGGCCGGACAATCGCGGCCGAGGTATCTCCATGTTCCCGCTGTCGCGATCGTTTATTGCCATCGCCCTGCTCGCTTCCGTGGGTTGCTCGCTGCAGCCCTTCCAGCCGCCGCCGCCGACCCCGACCAAACCCGCAGCGCGTAGCGGCAGCGGGCCGGTGATCTCCGAGCCGCCCACGGTCACCTCGACGTTGCCCGCGGAACCAGTGATCCAGGGGCCCGCGCCGTCGATTCCGGTGCCGCGCGAGCGCCCGAAAGCGGCGCCAGCCACGCTCGGCCCGGCCAGCAAGGCGCTGGTCTCGCAGGCGCAGGCGCAACGCAAGAAGGGCGACCTGCCCGGTGCGGCCGGATCGCTCGACCGCGCGCTGCGCATCGAACCCAACAATCCGCTGCTCTGGATCGAGATGGGCCGGTTGCGGATGGACCAGCGCAATTACACGCAGGCGGAGTCGATGGGTCGCAAGGCGCTGTCGATGGCCGTGGGCGACAACCGCACTCAAGCGGCGGCCTGGCAGCTGATCGCCGACTCGCTGCGGGCCCGCGGCAAGAATCCACAAGCGCAGGAAGCGCTTGAGAAAGCACAGGAACTCGGCATTCAGTGATTCTTTATGCCAGATTTTCTGCTGTATCAGTATAGTTCTGGCCTTTCTTTCCCACTTCCTCATCTTCCTCCACTTTCTAAGCCATCTTTTGGCGATTTATTGAGAAAGTGGGGGTTGCACGCCGGAAAATCGCCATGATCCTGCTGATCCAGCGCGTTTCTGAAGCAAGCGTCCGCGTAGGCGAAGATATTGTGGGACGCATAAATCACGGCTTGCTGGCATTCATTGCCGTCGAGCCGGGTGACGACGACGCGACCGCCCGGCGCCTGGTCGATCGAGTCGTGGCTTACCGGGTGTTTGGTGACGAGGCCGGACGAATGAACCTGAGCCTCGCCGACACCGGCGGCGAGCTGCTGCTGGTTTCCCAGTTCACGCTCGCGGCCGACACCCGCAAAGGCCTGCGCCCGAGCTTCACGACGGCTGCAGCGCCCGAACTCGGCCGACAACTGTTCGAGCGGGTCGTCGAGTACGCCCGCGAAGCGCTGCCCGGCAAGGTGGCCACGGGCCGCTTCGGCGCGGAAATGAAAGTCTCGCTCGTGAACGACGGACCCGTCACGTTCTGGCTGCGGTTTTCCGCAGGCACGGCAAACGAGTCGCGATAGCGATTGTCGTATGATGATCGCCCCCCATTTTGCGGGCCCCGGAGAACTCCATGGGTATCGGTTTTCGCGAATTGCTCATTATCCTGGCGATTGCGCTCGTCTTGTTCGGGGCCAAGAAGCTCAAGAACATCGGCTCGGACCTCGGCGGGGCGGTGCGTGGCTTCAAGAAAGCCATGAACGAGGGCGAGGACGAACAGAACAAGCAGCTGACCGACCTGACCGGCGGCGCCAAGGACGCCGACTTCAAGGAGAGCGCCGCTTCGACGTCCAAGACGGACGGCAAGACGGGCTGATCCAGCCGCATGTTCGAGGTCGGCTTCACTGAGATCGTCCTGATCTTCGGCATTGCGCTGCTCGTGCTTGGGCCGGCGCGGCTGCCGAAGCTCGCGGCTGACATCGGCCGCTGGGCTGGCCGCGCACGTGCGATGGCGCGCCAGCTCCGCACCCAGCTCGAACAGGAGACGCAGTTTGATCCGTTGGCGGACCCGAAGCCGGCTCCCCCCGCCCCGTCCAACACGATTCATTCACCGGCGCCGAACACGGCACCCAATACCTCGCCCAATACATCGTCCTACTCGTCGGGCGACGAATCCCGCGCCGCGCCAGCACAACTCGCCTCGACCACGCCGCCCGCAGCTGCGCCGCTGGAAGACGCGGTCGGCGAGCCGGCTGCGAACCTGAACCACGCACCAGACGTACACACTCCACCGGACGAGTCGATCGCTGATGAGCCAAAGCCCGGGTGAGGGAGAACCGCTGGCCGAAGGCACGCTGGTCTCGCACCTCCTTGAGCTGCGGGACCGGTTGCTGCGCTCCGTCATCGCAGTCGTCATCTGTTTCGTGCCGCTCGCGTTCTTCCAGAACGAGCTGTTCACGCTGATCGCGCGGCCGCTGATCGAAAAGCTGCCGGCCGGCACGTCGCTGATCGCGACGAGCGTGGTGTCGCCGTTCATGGCGCCACTCAAGCTCTCGTTGATCGGCGCGATCTTCCTGGCGATGCCCTACATCCTGTTCCAGATCTGGGGCTTCGTCGCGCCGGGGCTCTACAAGCGCGAGCGGCGCTTCGCGCTGCCCCTGATCGTGTCGAGCATCGTGTTGTTCTACGTCGGCGTCGCATTCGCCTACTACGTCGTCTTCCCGCTGATGTTCCAGTTCCTCGCGTCGACCACGCCGGTGGGCGTGAAGATGATGACGGACATCGCGAACTACCTCGACTTCGTGCTGCTGCTGTTCATGGCATTCGGCATCGCTTTCGAGATGCCGGTGGCCGTGGTGCTGCTGGTGGCGACGGGACTCGTCAAGCTCGAAGTGCTCACGCAGAACCGCGGCTACGTCATCCTCGGCATCTTCATCATCGCAGCATTCCTGACGCCGCCGGACGCCGTCTCGCAGTGCTTCATGGCCGTGCCGATGTACCTGCTGTACGAGCTCGGCATCGTCTTCGCGCGCATGGTCCGGAAGAGCCGGGATAACCCGGCGGCCGTGCCCGAAAGCTGAGTCGCCGATTGCTGAGGGGACATCCACGCGCGCTGTCGACGCTCTTCTTCACCGAGATGTGGGAACGCTTCACGTTCTATGGCCTGCGCGCCCTGCTCGTGCTGTTCCTGGTCGATGCAGTCGAAAGCGGCGGCTACGGGTTCGACGACCAGACGGCGACGGCCATTTACGGCCTCTATACGGCAGCGGTGTTCATGGCGGCACTGCCGGGCGGCTGGATCGCCGACCGGCTGATCGGGGCGCAGCGGGCGGTGATGATCGGCGGCACGCTGATGACAATCGGCACGTTGCTGCTGGCGATTCCCGGACCGAAGGAACTCTTCTTCGCCGGACTGCTGGTCATCATTCTCGGCGTCGGCCTGCTGAAGCCGAACGTGTCCACGCTCGTCGCCGACCTCTACCCGGAAGGCGGTGGCCGGCGTGACGCGGGTTTCACCATTTTCTACATGGGTATCAATCTCGGCGCCTTCATCGGTCCGTTGATCGCGGGCTGGCTGGCGCAGCGCTACGGCTGGCGCATCGGTTTTCTCGCCGCGGCGATCGGCCTGCCGTTCGGCTTGCTGCAGTTCTGGCTGTCGCGTCACCTGTTCAACGGCGCCGGTGCGCAACCGAACCGCAACGACGGCGGCGCGGGACTCGCGGCCGACTGGCAACGGCTCCGGATCGCGCTTGCCGTGTTCGCCGCGGTTGCGGCCCTGCTGTTCTCCGGGGCCGTGCACCTCGACCCCGCGCGTCTCGCGCAGGGCGCCGCGTACGTGCTGGTCGGCATGGCAGCCGCGTACTTCGTGTACCTGTTCTTCGGCGCGGGCCTCGACCCGGTCGAACGCCGCCGCATGGTCGTCGTGCTGGTGATGTTCCTGGGTATCGCCTCGTTCTGGTCGGGCTATGAGCAGGCGGGTTCGTCGCTGAACCTGTTCGCCAAGCGCTACGTCGACCGCATGGTCGGCGGGTTCGAGATTCCGGCGGGCTGGTTCCAGTCGGTGCAGCCCGCGTTCGTCATCCTGTTCGCGCCGGTGTTTTCTGCACTGTGGGTGCAGCTCGCGCGGCGCCAGATGGATCCTGCGGCGCCGCTCAAGTTTGCGTTCGGCCTGCTGCTGATGGGCCTGGGTTTCCTGTTCATGGTCGCCGCAGCCAACATCGTGGCAGGCGGCGCCAATGCGCCGGCCTACCTGTTGATCCTGACCTACCTGCTGACGGTGTTCGGCGAACTCTGCGTCAGCCCGGTCGGCCTCTCGACCGTCACCAAGCTCGCGCCGGCGCGGCTCGTCGGCCAGATGATGGGCGTCTGGTTCCTCGGT
>JBAVIQ010000440.1:0-6518 GCA_049687035.1 Steroidobacteraceae bacterium | reverse complement strand
GCACGAAGCCAGGGCCGAGAAAGTGCTCGTCGAGTTCGGCGAGCAGATAGGGCTCGTGGTAGACCTGCCGGCCGATCATCACGCCATCGAACTTCGGCAACCACTCGCGCACCTGGGGCACGGTCTTGATGCCGCCGTTCAGGATCACCGTAAGCTCGGGGTGCTCGCGCTTGAGCCGCTCCGGCACGTCGTAGCGCAGCGGCGGGATCTCGCGGTTCTCCTTCGGCGTGAGGCCCTGCAGGATGGCGTTGCGTGCGTGCACGACGAACACGTCGACGCCCGCTTTCTGCACGGCCAGCACGAACCACTCGAAGAAGCCGTAGTCCTCGAGCTCGTCGATGCCGATCCGGCATTTCACGGTGACGGGGATGCTCACGGCCTCGCGCATCGCGATCATGCATTCGGCCACGATCTCGGGCTCCGCCATCAGGCACGCGCCGAACCGCCCGCTCTGCACGCGATCGCTCGGGCAGCCGACATTAAGGTTGATTTCAAGGTAACCGTACTGCTCGCCGAGCTTCGCGGCACGGGCGAGCAGTTCAGGATCGGACCCGCCGAGCTGCAGCGCGACGGGATGCTCGAAGTCGTCGAACCCCAGCAGGCGGTCGAGATGGCCGTGGACGAGCGCATGCGCAGTCACCATCTCCGTGTACAGCAGCGAACGCGGACTCAGCAGCCGCAGCAGGTAGCGGCAGTGGCGATCCGTGTAGTCCATCATCGGGGCCACGGAGAGGCGCCGGTCAAGCACTCCTGCCTTCATCGCGCCGTCTCCACCACCAGCCAGTCCACCACCGCACTGAACGCTTCCTGCTGGTCGGCACCCGACTGCAGCGCGCGCTCGAAAGTCGTGAGCTGTCGATGCGCGCTCGTGCCGCGCTCGAGGATCTCGCGCAGGCCTTCAATCTCAGGCAGGCAACCGAGTTCGATCGCGTCCTCGCGCAACAGCTCGATGATCTCTTCCACGAGCTGCGCAAATGGAACGATGCGCTGGCGGCCGAGGTCCAGCAGGCCCGCATCGCAGGAATACCGCATAGCGCGCCAGCGGTTCTCGCCGATCAGCAATTCGGGGTACGGACGCCACTGCTGGTTGTCACGACGCAGGCGATAGAGCTTGCGCATCAGGCACAGATTGAGCGCTGCCAGCCGCACCGAGTCTTCGAGCGAAGTGCACGAGTCCATCACGCGCGTCTCGAGCGTGGGGTACCGCGCGCTCGGCCGCAGGTCCCACCAGATCCGCGATGTGTCCGCAAGGATACCGGTCTCGATCAGCATATCGGTGTGGCGCCGATACTCGTTCCAGCTCGCGAACTTCTCGGGCAACCCGCTGCGCGGAATGCCGTTGAAGATCATCAGGCGGAACGACATCAGGCCAGTGCGCTCCCCTTCCCAGAACGGCGAGCTGCACGAAAGCGCCAGCAGGTGCGGCAGGAAATACCGTGCCTGGTTCATCAGGTCGATGCGCAGTTCGTCGTCGTCGATGCCGACGTGCACGTGCAGGCCGCAGATCATCATGCGGCGCGCCACGCCCTGCATTTCCTCGAGCAGCGCGACATAGCGCTCCTTGTCGGTGCGCTTCTGCTTGGACGACAGCGAAAACGGATGACTCGCCGATGCGATCGGCGCGAGCCCAAACCTGGCGGATTCCTCGACGACCGCGCGTCGCAGCTCGATCAGCGACGCGCGCGCCTCACCGATCGAGCGGCACACCGGCGTGGCGACTTCGATCTGCGAGCGCAGGAACTCCGGAAATGCGCGGCCCTCGGTGCGGTCGTGCAGCGCCGAGAACAACTCGGGCGGCGGATCGATCGCGACCGCGCGCGTGTCGACGTCGACCAGGAGGTATTCCTCCTCGACGCCGATGGTGAACGGCGGTGCGTGATCAGGCATGGGGCGCCACCTTCGGGAGCAGCTGCAGCGACTGCGGCTCGGCCAGGATGTCGCCGACGATGCGGGCCAGCAGGCGCACCCACCGCTCGATGCCCGCGGGTGAACTCAACAGGTCCTGCCGCACTTCGATACAGACATGGGGCAGACCGTGGGCCTTGGCATGGTGATCGATCGTGTAATTGGCCGGGTGCTTGCCGCTGTAGGGCTCGTTGTCGCCGATCACGAGCCCCTTCTGCGCCCTGAGCCGATGCAGCAGTCGCTGCGCATTGGCCTCGTCACGGTCCCACAACACCCCCGCGTGCCAGGGTCGCGTGTTGCCGGCCAGGGTGGGCGAAAAACTGTGCACGGCGATCAACATTGGGACGGCACCGCGGCTCCGGAACCCACCCACCATGGCCTCGATGCATTCGTGGTAGGGATCGAAAAACGACGCGAGGCGCACGCGACGATCGTAATCGGTCAGGTACCGATTGCCGGGGATGGTCCAGCCGTCGCTTTCCTTGCGGAAGGCCTCCTCGTCGTCCGGAGAGCGGTTGCAGTCCACGACCAGGCGTGAGTAGCCCGCCAGCACCGCCGGGGCGCCCAGCGCGTGGGCAAGGCCCCTGGCGAGCTCCCCCGCCCCGATGTCCCAGGCGATGTGTTGCCAGCTGGGCAGCTCGGGCAGTCCGAGCCGGTCCAGGGCCCGTGGGATCGCTCGGCTGGCGTGGTCACAGACGACCAGGGCCGGCGCCGGCCCATGCTCCTCCAGCACGACGAACGGCGCGGGGTCGTCCCGGCCGAACGGGGGCACGGTGGCAGGCGTCTTGGGCGGCGTGGCTTCCATCGGGCACGAAGTTTACACGGGCTCCTGCACCCTCTCCCGCTCCAACAGGAGAGGGCTGAGGTGAGGGCCGTCTGCTGCGGCCCGACGGCCGACCTCTCCCGTCGTGACGGGAGAGGTCAAAAGAGGTGACCCCCGTCACAACAGGTTCATTCGTGACGGTCATAACATTCGGCGATGCCCGTCGGTGCGGGCGAAGGATCGTTGCGTTCCATGAGCTTGCACCCGCTACTGAAGCAGCAGTTCGACGACTCCCGCGAGGAAGGCGGGCACCTCGACCTGCGCAGGCTCCTGCACGCCATCAGTGACGCATACGCGGACTGGGACGAGGAACGCAAGGGCGTCGTGCATTCGATGCAGCTGCTGGCAGACGAGACCAGCGCGTTCACGCGCGAAGTGCGCGAGAGCGCAGCGGCGCAGTTGCAGGTCATTCTCGATCACGTCAAGGACGCGATCATCACCGTCGACGAGACGGGCCGCATCGAAACGCTGAACACGACCGGCGAGCGGGTCTTCGGCTATGGCGAACAGGACATTCACGGCAAGAAGCTGGACCTCCTGATTCCGTCACTAGCGCGCCGCCCGCACATCGTCGAGACGCTCGAGGAACTGGCGGCATCCGTCGAAAACACCCAGGCCGACCTCAAGCCGCGCGAGACCACGGGCCGCCACCGGAATGGCAACCTGTTCGACGCCGAAATAGGCGTGAGCAAGGTACGGCTCGACAGCCGCGAGTTCTTCGTCGTCTGCATGCGCGAAACTACCGCACGCAAGGCGTCGGAGGCGGCGGTTCGGGAGAGCGAAGCCCGCTACCGCACGCTGGTCGAGAACGCGCCGGAGGCCATCGTCGTGCTCGACATGGATGCCGGCCGGTTCGTCGAGTGCAATGAAAACGCCGTGCGTTTCTTCAAGATGACGCGCGATGAGCTGTTGGCCGTCGGTCCGGAGCAGATCAGCCCCCCGTTCCAGCAGGATGGCTCGCCGTCTTTCGGCGTAGCCCGTGGCCACATCGATCGTGCGCTCGCGGGCGACGCGCCGGGTTTCGAATGGCTGCACCGCGACGCGCTCGGGCACGACATTCCCTGCGAAGTCCGCCTGGTCCGCCTGCCCTCCTCGGGCAGGCGCCTCATTCGCGGCAGCATCATCGACATCACCGAACGCAAGCGCAGCGAGCTGCTGGCCGCGGGCGACCGGCGCGTTTTCGAAAGAATCACGAGCAATACCGACCTGACCGCCACGCTCGAAGCCATCACGGAGACGGCCGAGAAGGTCACCCCGGATGCGCTCTGCACGGTATCGGTCTATGAAGCCGAGACCAACACGCTGCACCACGTGGCCGGCATGCGCCTGCCGCAGGACTACCTGGACGCGAAGCGGCGCCTCGAGATCGGCCCCCGCAACGGTTCGTGCGCCGCCGCAATCTTTCTGCACCGCCAGGTGATCGTTGCGGAAATCACGCGCGACGCACTCTGGGAGCACCTGCGCGCGCCGGCTGTCGAAGCCGGGTTGCGGGCCTGCTGGTCGACGCCGGTCCGCGCATCGGACGGCCGCATGCTCGGCACGGTCGCGCTGTATTTCAGGCAACCGCGCAGCCCGCTGCGCCGGGACTTCGAATTGATGGGGCGCCTGGCGGCGCTCGCGGCAATCGCCATCGAGCGCAAACGGTCCGAGGAAGCGCTGCGCCACAGCGAAGCGCAGTACCGCAGCCTGTTCGAGAACGTCATCGAAGGCGTGTACCGCTCGACTGTCAAGGGCCGCTTCGAGGCAGTGAACCCGGCGCTGGCGCACATGCTCGGGTACGACAACGTCGAAGACCTGCTGACGGTCGCGGACATGGCCACGGTGTTCCCGGACTCGAACGAGCGCGACCACGTCATCACGACACTGCATCGCGACGGCGTCATCCGCGAGGCGGAATGCCAGCTGCGGCGCCGCGATGGGACGCAGATCACCGTGCTGATCAATGCGCGCGTGATTCGCGGCGAAGAATCGGGGATCACAGGCTACGAAGGCACAATTACCGACATCACCGTACGCAAGCGCGCGGAGCTGCAGCTGTACGAGGAAAAGGAGAAGGCGCAGGTCACGCTTCAGTCGATCGGCGACGCGGTCATCACGACGGACGCCGACGGCTGTGTCGAATACCTGAACCCGGTGGCCGAAGAACTGACGGGCTGGGAATCGCAAGAAGTGCTCGGCCGCCCGATCGCCGAAGTGTTCCATGTCATTGCGGAGACCACCCGCCAGCCGGTCGACAGCCCGATCACTCGCTGCCTGCGCGAAGGTCGCATGGTCGAGATGACCGAGCCGTCGCTGCTCGTGAACCGTCGCGGGCAGGAGATCTCGATGCAGGACTCGGCCGCGCCGATTCGCGACCGGGCCGGCCGACTGATCGGTGTCGTCATGGTCTTCCACGACGTGAGTCAGGAGCGCCGGTTGCAGCGAGCGCTCTCCTACCAGGCAACCCACGACGCCCTCACGGGCCTGATCAATCGCCGCGAATTCGAACATCGCATCAACGAGACGCTGCAGACCTCGCGCTCCGATCCTGGGATTCGCCACGTCGTGCTGTATCTGGACCTGGACCAGTTCAAGGTGGTCAACGACACCTGCGGCCACCAGGCAGGCGACCGGCTTCTGAAGCAGGTCACGAGCGTCTTACAGACCCGCATCCGCGCCTCCGACACCCTCGCCCGGCTTGGCGGTGACGAGTTCGGTGTGTTGCTGCTCGATTGCGGCCTCGACATGGCGCAGCACATCGCCGAGGGCCTGCGCCAGGCGATCCGCGATTTCCGTTTCGTCTGGCAGGACCGGATCATGAACGTCGGCGTCTCGATCGGCCTCGCCGAGATGAGCGGCGATACCGACACACTGTCGACGATCATGAGCGCCGCCGACGTGGCGTGTTACACGGCGAAGGAATCAGGCCGCAACCGCGTACACACGTACAACCAGGGTCACGCCCCCGACCGCCTGCGCGAGATGCAGTGGGTCTCCCGCATCAATCGCGCTTTCGAGGATGACCGCCTGGTGCTGTACTGCCAGCCGATCGTGGCTATTCGGGCCGGCGCCGAGGCCTTCCGCCAGTTCGAACTGCTGCTGCGCATGCGCGACGAGAACGGCGAGCTCGTGCAGCCGGCGGAATTCATCCCGGCGGCAGAACGATTCAACCTCATGCCCGCCCTCGACCGATGGGTCGTGCGGCAGGCGTGCCGGCACCTTGCACGCAGGCGTTCCGATGACCCGGCGCGGGCACCGTACACGATCACGATCAACGTCTCGACGACGACGATCAACGACGAGCAATTCCTCGATTACGTCATCGCCGAGATGGCCGCTGCGGACCTCAGTCCCGGCGCACTCTGCTTCGAGTTGACCGAAAACACGGCCATGACCAGCCTCGCCGCGGCGACGCACTTCATACACGAACTGCGCGAACGCGGCTGCAAGTTCTCACTCGACGACTTCGGCAGCGGCCTCTCGTCGTTCCTGTTCCTGAAGAACCTGCCGGTGGACTACATCAAGATCGACGGCAGCTTCGTGCACAACGTGGCGCAGGACGTCATCGACCGCAGCATGGTCGAGGCCATCACGCAGATCGCTCGCACCATGGGCATCGAGACGATCGCCGAGCGTGTGGACTCCGCCGAGGTGCTGAATCAGCTGGCCGAACTCGGCGTGCAGTACGCACAGGGCCATTTCATCGCTTCGCCGCAGCCGGTCGAAGTGCTCGCGGCGCTCGTCGCGTCCGCGCCCGACTCTTCCTCGGCGCCTGCCGGCAAGCTCGACCTCAAGGCCGGCTGATCTTTCG
>JBAVIQ010000439.1:0-2465 GCA_049687035.1 Steroidobacteraceae bacterium | reverse complement strand
GTTCTTGACCACCTTGACCTTGGTGCGGTTGCCGACGCTCTTCTCGTTCTGCTTGATGGCGCCGACGCGGCGGATGTCGAGGCGCACGGTGGCGTAGAACTTGAGCGCGTTGCCGCCGGTGGTGGTCTCGGGATTGCCGAACATCACGCCGATCTTCATGCGGATCTGGTTGATGAAGATGACGATCGTGTTCGAGCGCTTGATGTTGCCGGTGAGCTTGCGCAGCGCCTGCGACATGAGGCGTGCCTGCGCGCCCATCTGCATGTCGCCCATCTCGCCTTCGATTTCGGCCTTGGGCGTAAGCGCGGCTACCGAGTCGACGACGACGATGTCGACCGCGTTCGAGCGGACCAGCATGTCGGTGATCTCGAGCGCCTGCTCGCCGTTGTCCGGCTGCGAGACGAGCAGTTCGTTGACGTCCACGCCGAGCTTTTCGGCATAGGCCGGGTCGAGCGCGTGCTCGGCATCGACGAAGGCGGCCGTGCCGCCGTTACGCTGCACTTGCGCGACGACGGTGAGCGCGAGCGTGGTCTTGCCGGAGGATTCCGGCCCGTAAATCTCGATGACGCGGCCCTTCGGCAGGCCACCGACGCCGAGCGCGATGTCGAGCCCGAGCGAGCCCGTGGAGACGACTTCGACGTCGTAGCTGTTGGAGTCGCCAAGGCGCATGACCGAGCCCTTGCCGAACTGCTTCTCGATCTGGCCGAGCGCTGCGACCAGGGCCTTCTTGCGGTTTTCTTCCATTGCGTTGCTCATGAGTCAGGCGTGGGAGCCGGGTAGCCCGGCTCGTGAAAGGAGATCAGCGGGATGGCTGCATTATTCCACAGCCCTGCCCGCGGGCGGCCCGAAAAATTGCCCGGAAGCACCGGTTTCACAGCCGCCCTCGACCGCGTCATTCCACCAGTCCAGAGGCTCATAGCGTGAGCCTGCCGGATCGGTCACGGAGCGCACGAGCGCAAAGCCGCCGGCTCGCCACACGAACGGTGGATCGAGCAGCGAATCCGCGGCAGATCGTACTTTGCGCGCCAGCGTCACGTGCGGACAGAACGGCCGCGCGTCGAGCGTGAAGCCCTTCTCGACGAGCGCAGCGTGCAGTTGCGCGACGCGCGTCGCGAGCCCGGCGGGAACCCGGCTCGCCACGAGACACACGACCTGCGGCTTGCGCCAGTGCTCGACCCGATCGAACTCGATCGTGACGGGCGAGCAGCTCACACGGTCGGCGGCGGCACGCAGCGCAGGCTGACGCTCAAGCGGAACCTGGCCCAGGAATTCGAGCGTGACGTGCCACTGGTCGGGACGCTGCGGCTTGCCCTCGATCGATGCCGTGATCTCGTCGACGCGGGCGTGCAGAGCCTGCCGCAGGGCGGGGTCCGGCCAGAGCGCGAAGAAGAGCCGGTCGCTCATGCGGTGAGCAGTCGCTCCAGCGCAAGCCTGACCGTCCAGCGCCGCACCTCGTCGCGCCCGCCGGGGAACTGCTCGCAGCATGTTTCGGTTCGCAACGAACCGTTCTTTTCGCGCCGGGCCCAGGCCAGCCAGACCATCCCGACGGGTTTGTCGGCCGTCCCACCGTCCGGACCTGCCACGCCGCTCACGGCAACGGACACGGTGCTGCTGGTGCAAGCCAGGGCCCCCGCCGCCATCGCCCGCACGACGGGTTCGCTCACGGCACCGTGCTGCGCAAGCAGGCCCTCGGGCACGTCAAGCAGGGCGACCTTGAGGGAATTTGTGTAGGCCACCACCCCACCCTGAAACCAACGCGAACTGCCGGCCACGTCCGTGCACGCTTTGGCGATCCAGCCGCCGGTGCAGGACTCGGCCGTGACGAGGGTCTCAGCCCGGGCTAGCAGGCGGTCCCCCACGGACCGGGCCAGCTGTTGCAGGTCAACATCGGTGGGAGCCGTCATGCGACAATTCTACCGGCCCCTTGCGAGCAGCAGCACGCCGTCGCTATCTTGCGAGCCGAGGCTTGGATCACCCAACAAACAGGCAGGAACCCATGAAGATTGCTTCCCTTGCAGCGGCGATCGTCGTCGCTGCCTTTCCCGTCCTGACCCACGCGCAGGCGGCCCCTGCGACGCAGGGCGTCAAGACGGATGAGCAGATCGTCCTCCAACAGGTCATGACCGACAAGCGCGCCGTGTACGCGCGCAACCTGGAGCTCACGGATGCCGAGAGCCGCGCCTTCTGGCCGGTCTACGACGAGTACGAAGGTAAGGCCAAGAAACTCAACGACGAGTTTCTCGCGCTGGTCGACGACTACGCCGCCAAGTTCGGCTCGATTACCGATACTGACGCCGCGGCGATGCTGAAGAAAAAGATGAAGATCGAGAAGGACCGCGAGGCGCTCAAGCAGACTTACACCAGGAAGGTCGCCAAGGTGCTGCCGCCGGTCAAGGCGCTGCGTTACGCGCAGATAGAGACCCGTCTCGACAACATGATTCGTCGCGAAGTCTACGGCCTTATCC
>JBAVIQ010000438.1:0-8261 GCA_049687035.1 Steroidobacteraceae bacterium | reverse complement strand
TGTCGGGCTTCCTCGTGGCAGGCGGCCTGATCATGAACTTCTTCGGCATCTCGCTGCCCGGCATGCGCATCGCCGGCGGCCTGATCGTCGCGTTCCTGGGCTTCCAGATGCTGTTTCCGAACCCGATCTCGGACAAGGAAGCGATGACCAAGGCCGCCGGCGAGAAGTACGACATCGCCTTCACCCCGCTCGCCATGCCGGGCCTGAGCGGCCCCGGAACTTTCGCCGTCGTGATGAGTCTTTCGTCGCAGGCTGCGGCCCAGAAGGGCTTCTTGAGCATCGTCGATTTCATGGGCGTGCTCACGGCGATCTTCCTGACTGCTTTGCTCAGCTGGTTCGTGCTCCGCGGTGCCGAACGCGTCAACCGGCTGCTCGGCGCCACCGGCATGGTCGCGCTGACGCGGCTGACCGGTTTCCTGATGATCTCGATCGGTGTGCAGTTCCTGATCAACGGCACGACCATGATCCTGAACGATCCTGCGTTCTGGTCGGGCCTGGCCGATGCACTGCGCGCCCGCTAGGAGAAAGTACGATGTTTTCATTGCGCAAGAAAAAGCTCGACCTGCCGACGGCCGACGAAGCGCTGCCCGGTCGCGCGCAGAAGCTGCCCGTGCCCGCGCGCCATTTCGTGAACGGCAATCGGCTCGAAGCGCCTTTCCCCGCCGGCATGCAGTTGGCGATGTTCGGGCTCGGCTGTTTCTGGGGCGCCGAACGCAAGTTCTGGACGACGCCCGGCGTGCACAGCACGCAGGTCGGGTACCTTGGCGGCATCACGCCGAATCCTTCGTACGAGGAAGTGTGCACGGGGTACACCGGTCACAACGAAGTGGTGCGCGTGGTGTTCGATCCGCGGGAAGTTTCGTACGAAGAACTGTTGCGCGTGTTCTGGGAATCGCACGACCCGACGCAGGGCATGCGCCAGGGCAACGACGTCGGCACGCAATACCGCTCGGGTATTTACGTCTATGACGGCGTGCAGCGTGCTGCCGCAGAGAGCAGCGCAGCGGTGTATGGCCAGGAGCTGAAGGCGGCGGGCTATCCCGCGATCACGACCGAGATCCTCGACGTGCCGGAGTTCTACTTCGCCGAGGACTACCACCAGCAGTACCTCGCGAAGAACCCCGGTGGCTATTGCGGGATCGGCGGGACCGGCGTTTCCTGTCCGGTGGGGCTCGCCACCGCGGCCGGTTGAGCTTTCGTCTCGGTGGCGGGTGCAGAGATCGGCGGCGCGGTTGCGGGCGTCGTCGATTCCGCCACGGCCTTGAGCTGCGCGAGGCCTTTCTCGTAATCGGGCCCGACCATGCGGTCGAGTGCCAGGCCGAAGTAACGGCCGAGCAGGCTGCCCGAAAAATCGGTGTCGAGCGTCCAGGTGACGCGGGTGCCCGTGCCTTCCGGCACCAGGCTGATCGTCGCCGTCGTCGGGTTGTCCATGCCGAAATCGAGCTTGTTCGTGACGCGTAGCCCCGGCTCGACCGCGATCACTTCCTGGCTGCCGTTGCCGACGTCCGGATTGGCGCTGGCCCATTGCATGCGGGCGCCGACGCCTGTCTCCGGGCCGCTGTACGTGTACTTCGTGTTGGGATCGAGCCCGGCCCACGGCGACCATTCATTGAAGCGCTTGAAGCCGTCGATCAGGCCATAGACCGTATCGAGGCTGGCCGTGGTCGTCATCGAGCGTTCGATGTGCGCTGTCTTCGGCAGGAACAGGCCCGTCACGAAGAACAACGCCACCAGCCCGAGAATCAAGAAGAACAGCCCCTTCAGGATCTTCATCGCGTCTTCCCCCTGCTCGAAGCGCGGCGTGCCGCTGAACCGCGCTGCTGCCTGGCCCGAAGCTCAGCTCGAAGGCGGCGGCACACCCGGACTTGGATCTTCCATCGGATAAGTCCTGGCGGGTTCGTTGGCCGGTGCGGGTACGGGCGTGACGGCCGGCGCCGGGCTGACGGCGGGCGCAGCCGGTGCGGCCTGCGAGGCCGGAGCCTTCGTCGCGCGCGTCAGTGCGGCGGTGAATTCCTGCGCGGCCGGCGGCACGCTCGTGACCTTGCCTTCGAGAATCTGCGACGCGAGCACGTCCGAGATGCCATACGCCGATTCATTGGCGCCCTTGTCGATCGCGATGACGGTGCCGTCGAGCGCGACGCCGGCAAACAGGCCTGAGTTACGCGAGTAGGACAGTACCTGCGCGCTGAACGTGGCGTCCGTCGCCGCGGATGAGGAGCGGCCGAGCGGTCCGGCTGCGACGCTGGCATCGGCGCCGAGCGTCACTTTGCCCCCGGCGATGCCTTCGACGCTCTCGCGCGACATCAGCACGAGGATGACGTCAGTCGATTGCACGCCGAACTGAAAGCCGAAGTTCACGCCGCCGAGAGTCACGAACGTCGGCGCGCTCCACGTGCCGTCCGGGTTGCGCACGGCCATGACGCCTTTGCCGCCGCGTCCACCCAGCGTGAGAGCCACCTTCACTACGCCCGGCACGACGACCACGCCATACGCGCGTTCGAGCAGCCAGCTGGGGATGCTCTGTTCCGTGAGGTCCGAGAAGGCTTCGAAGACTCGCTGCGAACGCAGCAGCCTCTGGTCCGTCTTGGCGTCCGCCTGCGCCGGCGAGGGCAGGACCAGGGTGGCTGCCAGCAACAACGACAGGCACGTGGCGAGGATTCTCTTCATGGTGGTCTGGGTAATGTGCAAGGTGATGATTCCCGTGACTTTAACAGAATGCGCCCGCAGATCGTCCGCGCGGGTGGGCGTGGCCGTGCGCGGCAGGATAAGCTTGGCCCGGGGGACGCTCTGCGCCGGACCAGAATGAAAACGCTTCGCCCTATGCCCGGCCCCACACGGGCGTTCCTGCGCGCGACCCTGGTGGCCTGCGCGTCGCTCGCGGGTTACGACGTTGGTCGCGCGGCGCCGACAGAAGTTCCCGCCGCAGCCGCGCCCGATGTCGCCGCGACGGATCGCGAGTTCGCGCAGGCGGCGCTCGAGTCCGGGATACGTGCGGCCTACGACCGGTACCTTGCCGATGATGCCGTGGTGTTCCGACCCTTGCCCGTGCGCGCCCGGGAATGGCTGGTCACGCACGAACCGGCCACCGGCCGGCTCGAGTGGGCCCCGGTGCTGGCAGAGACGGCCTGCGATTCGAGTCTCGCCGTGACGCTCGGCACGTGGAGCTACACCGCGCAGGACAGCAAGGTGGCAGACACCGGCCAGTACCTGACGGTCTGGCGTCTCACCGACGCCGGCGAGTGGCGGATCGTGCTGGACCAGGCGATCAATCTGCCAGCGATGCCTGCCGCCGCATTACCCACCAGTGCCGCGTGCGACGAGACGACGCCAACGCCCTCGAAACTGCTTGCGGCCGAGCGCAAGCTGAACTCCGCGCTGCGCAACCTGCACGTTACGGGTTCCTCGAGCATCGACGTCAGGGCGGTCACGGTGGGTTCCGTGACGGGCTCTGCCCGCGCGGACCTCGCCGTCACCCACGGCGAACTGCTGGACAGGCGAGCGGCACGCGGGAGCGAGCCGCAGGTGCGTGCCGTGTACGTGCGGGTGTGGCAGCGGGAGGGCCGCTCGTGGCTTGTGCTGCACGACTTCGTCACGCCCGTCACGCCCTGAGCGCGTGTCTGGCCGTTCCGGGCCCGTGCTCCAAGCCTGCGTTGAGGCGCAGTCAGGCCGCGCCTTTGGCGCGCAGCTCCGCGATCGCCGCTGTGTCGTAACCGAGTTCGCGCAGCACGGCCTCGGTGTGTTCACCGAGTTGCGGCGCACGCTGACTCGGCAGCCGCTCGCCGTCCAGCTTGATCGGGTTGGCGAGCACGCGGTAACCCTCCTGCGCCGGGTGTGGCAGGTCCTTCACCATCCCGATGGTACGAAGATAGGGATTCTCGAGCGCCTGCGGCAGGTCGTAGACCGGGGCGGCCGGCAGCACGCCCTGCAGCTTGCGGAGCCAGTCCGCCGTCGTCGCCGTCGCGAACTCTGCGTCGAGCACGGCCGTCAACGCATCGCGGTGCGCGCGCCTGGCTTCGACCGTCGCGTAGTCCGCGTGCGTGAGGAGATCCGGCCGTTCCAGCGTCCTGACCAGTTCGCCCCAGAACTTCTGCGTCATGCACATGATGAAGATCCAGCCGTCGCTCGTGCGCTGCAGTTGCACCGGCACGGTCGAGGGATGCGCGCTGCGCGGCAGGCGCTCCGTGCGGTAGCCGGAGTTCAGGTACCAGGCCCCGGGATAGGTGAGCTGATGCAGTGCAACGTCGAACAGTGAGACGTCGATGTCGTGGCCACGGCCGCCTTTCAGCACGCCGACCAGCGACGACAGGATCGCGACCGCCGTGGTGATGCCGGTCATGTAGTCGACGATCGAGAGGCCCATGCGTGCAGGTGGCGAACCCGGCTCGCCGCTCAGGTGCAGGTAGCCGGCTTCGGCCTGCATCAGGTAGTCGTAACCGGGCCAGCCCTTGCGTTCGTTGTCGCGCCCATAGGCCGAAAGATGTGCGCAGAGCACGCGCGCGTTGATCGGGCCCAGGGCCGCGTAATCGAGTCCGAGCTTCTCGGGTTGGTCGCCGCGCAGGTTGTTCAGCACGACGTCCGTCGTTTGCACGAGCCGTTGGAACGCCTCGCGCCCGGCTGCGTGCTTCAGGTTCAGCGTCACGCTCTTCTTGTTCAGGTTGAACGCCTGGAAGAACTGGCTGTCGTGCTCGCCGAGGAAGAACGGACCCATCGAGCGCGTGGCATCGCCACCCTGATCCCGGTTCTCGATCTTGATGACCTCGGCGCCGAGGTCGGCGAGGTACATCGAGCCGAACGGCCCCGCGCCGAAGTTTTCGAACGTCAGGACACGTAGACCGGTGAGGGGCAGCGCAGGCAGCATCGGGTGTGCGTCAGAGATCGAGCGCGAAGTAGCGGTCGCAGGCGAAATGCCCCGTTGCGCCGAGCGGACCGCAGAGCGACCTGAAGCCCGCGTCCGCATAGAGGTGCTGTGCGGCATCCATGCCGGTGAGTGTCTCGAGGTAGCAGCGTTGGTAGCCAAGCTGGCGGGCGGTAGCGATGCAGTGCTGCAGCATGCGTCGGCCCTGGCCGTGCCCGCGCACGTCGCCCAGGAAGTACATCTTGCGCAGCTCGCAGATGGCGGGATCGCCGCCCGCCAGTGGCGCGATGCCGCCGCCGCCGACAACCTGGCCATCACGCTCGAGCACGAAATAGGCTGCCCGCGGCACCGAGTACGCAACGCTCAGGTGGTCCACTTCAGGATCGTTGAGGGCGAAGCCCGGCCCGGACGCGCCGAATTCGGGCATCACGGTGTGAATGACCTGCGCCATCGCCGTGTCATCGGCGGCGGTGATTGGTCGCAGCAGGAATTCGGCTGGGGTATGCAAGCGGCGCTGAGTCTAGCACCGCGGACCCTCACCCCAACCCTCACCCGCTGGTGCGGGAGAGGGCGGGAGAGCAGTGCGGATCAGAAGCGGTAATTCAACTCGAGCCCGTACGAGTCGCCCGGCGCGTCGTGGACGAACGAGCCGCCGAACTCCGGTGCCGGGATGATCTCGGCGAGGTAGTCCTCGTCGCCGACGTTGCGGCCCCAGGCCGTCACGCCCCACTGTTCGCCCTGCAGTGTGAGCCGCAGGTTGATGACGGCGTAGGGGTCGCGCACCTGCTTCGAGAACTCGCCCTGGCCGAAGCCGAAGTAACCGAACAGGTTCGGCAGGCGCTCTTTCTGGACCGGGTGGAACCAGGTTTCGCCGATGAAGGAGCCGTCGACGCGGGCGATCAGCGCCAGCGAATCGGTGAGCGTGAACGTGGCTTCGGCGCCGATGTTGCCCGTGTACTCCGGTGCGTACGGCACTTCGTTGCCCTTGGTGTACGGGCGGCCGGTGTACTTGTCGATGTTACCGTCGGTGAAGCCGTAACCCCCGAACACCGTGAACATCTCGTTGATCTGCCAGCGCGCGTCGATCTCGGCGCCCTTGATCGTGACTTCGTCGATGTTGGTCACAGCGCGCAGCAGGCCGAACGGGCCAGCGAAGAAGTTGAAGAACTGCATGTCTTCGACAGTCGTATAGAAGAACGCCGCATTCACGCTGAGCGAGCGATCCAGGAAGTAGGACTTGAAGCCGAGTTCGGCGGCCTTCGAGACTTCCTTGTCAAACGTGTCGTTGACGTCCGTGAGATTGAGTACTGACGATGCGTTGCAGGCCGGCGGGTACGTGGGGCCGTTGGGCCCTGACGTATTGTTTCCGAGACACAGTGGCGTGGGGCCGGCCAGTCCATAGAACGTGTTGACGGTGGCTGCGCTGCCCGACGAGTTGAAACCACCGCTGCGGAAGCCGTAGCCGTAGGAGGCGAAAACCGCGAAATCATCGGTGAGCTTCCAGTTGGCCGTGAGCTTCGGCTGCAGCTGGTCGAACGTCTTGCTGCGGTTCGGGATGCCGGCCGTCGCGTAGGCCGAGTTCACGCTGTAGGCCGGGTTGATGTACGGGTTGCTGAAGAATGCAAAGCCAGGCGTCTGCGCGCGGCAGGACGTGAGGTCGGTTGCCGTGCAGACCGGCACGTTGTTGCTGACTTCCCGGTCTTCGCTGTCGTAACGCAGGGCGAGGGCCAGTTCGAGGTTGTCGGTGACGTCGTAGGCAAGCTGGCCGAACACGGCGTAGACCTTGCTGCTGAAGTCGTCGTCGTACAGCAGGTCGGTCGGGTTCGGACCGCTCGTGGGCACGAAAGCACGCGCGTTGAAGCCCTGCGCGAGGTCGGAACCCTGCGACACGACCACGTGACGGTCGATGTTGGCGAAGTAGGCGCCAGCCACCCAACGCAGCGATTGGTCGCCAGGGGAGGTCAGGCGGACTTCCAGGCTCAGGTCTTCCTGGTCGCGCTGCTGGTACTGGTAGCCGCCGCAACTGGACGGACCGTAAGGTGGCAGGAAGCCGGTGCCATCGTTCGTTGCGCCGCCAGGGATGAAGTCCGTGAACCAGATGCTGGACGGGACGCCGAAGAACGGCGGTTTGTAGCCCGGGTCGGCCAGGTTTGCGTCGTTCGACGCCTGGCAGGTGGCATCGAGCGCATAGAGCAGGAACGCGTCGCTGGTGCCGTCGGTCAGGAAGTAGTTGGTCTGGTCGTTGTAGGCCAGGTAGCTCGTGAGCGTACCGATGCCCACGTCCCAGTCGCCCTTGATCGAGAGGTTGATGTTCTCCTGCTCGTTCTGCGGGTCGACGTTGTTGATGTAGCGGAAATCGTGCTTGTTCGCGTCCTCGTAGAACGCCGGACCGAAGAACGGAGCCACGTCGGCGAGCGCGATCGACGCGTTGAAGTTGATGGCGCCCGAGTCGAGCTGCGAGTACTTGGCCTTGACGTCGATGTCGCCGCCAAAGGCTTCGAACAGCAACCGGCCGGACACGCCGTTTTCCTCGAAGCGATCGACGCAATCGTCGCAGTTGTTCTTGAGGTTCTTCCACTGGCCGTCGGTCTTGCGCGTGTACGCTGAGATCGAGCCCTTGACGCCGTCCGTGAGCCCGCCGCCCAGGTAGATGCTGCCGTTGTAGCTGTTGTAGGAGCCGTAGCCCACCTTGAGATCGGCCTCGAACTCATCGCCCGGCTTGCGCGTCGTCAGGATCAGCGCGCCGGCCAATGCGTTGCGGCCGTAGAGCGCGCCCTGCGGTCCCTTGAGGACTTCGATCTGGCTGACGCCCGAAAGCTCCTGGTTCAGCGCGTTCGGGTTGGTCTGCAGCACGCCGTCGATGACGAGCGCGAAGTTGGTCTCGGAGTCGCGGCCGGTGTTGATGCCGCGGATGTTGACCTGCAGGTCGCCGGCTTCCGCCGTCTGCACCTGCGACACGCCCGTCGTCAGCGCGATGAAGTCCTGCGGCCGTTCGATGCCGGCGCTCTTGATCTCAGAGGCCGTGAAAGCAGTGATCGAGACAGGCACGTCCTCGATGCGCTCTTCGCGCTGTCGCGCGGTCACCACGATTTCTTCGAGCTGACCGGTCTCTGCAGCCTGCAACACCGTCGGCACCGCGAGGAGCGATGCGCCGTGCGCGGCGGCGAGGGCGAACAATCGAGTCTTGCCATGTTTCATGTGTGGTCCCCGTACTGAAAGGTCGGATGTGCCCCAGCGGGCAAGCTCCCCGTGCTCGCGGCGAACATACCATCCGTGCCTGCGAAGTTACAATATAAGTAAGACAATAGGACAAGCAGGGGTGGGTGAAAACCGCTCATGCCAATGTTGCCTCGTAGCAACAGTGTGTCGGGTGCGGGCTCTGCTAGCATTCGCGGACCCGTTCCGC
>JBAVIQ010000437.1:0-5944 GCA_049687035.1 Steroidobacteraceae bacterium | reverse complement strand
CTGTGTGATGCGCTGCTCGGCGCCATGGCGCTCGGCGACATCGGCGAACACTTCCCCGACAGCGACCCGCGCTGGAAGGGCGCCGACAGCCGGCGCTTCCTGCGGCATTGCGGAGCGCTCGTGCAGGAGCAGGGCTGGCGGTTCGTCAATGCCGACGTGACGATCCTCGCGCAGGATCCACGCATCGGGCCTTACCGTGCGCTCATGCGACAGAACATTGCGGACGACCTCGGGGTGCGGATCGACTGCATCAACGTCAAGGCCACGACCACGGAAGGACTTGGCGCACTCGGGCGCGGCGAAGGCCTTGCCTGCCAGGCCATAGTGCTGCTTGCGTACGGCGACAACGAGCACAAGAACGGACACGACGGGCATTGAGCGATCCGACTGCCGTTCCCGGCCTGGGCGTTGCGCCTCGTGCGCACGGCCAGCCTCCCGCCACGGGTGCGATCCGCCGCGAGCCTGAAGACTTCGTCGTCGACGAGGTTCTCGGCTTCGAGCCGGATGGGGCCGGCAACCACGGACTGCTCGTTGTCGAGAAGCGCGGTGCCAACACCGGTTGGGTCGCGGCACAACTCGCGCGACACGCCGGTGTGGCGGTGCGCGATGTCGGGTTCAGCGGTCACAAGGATCGCCACGCGCTGACGACCCAGGCATTCTCGCTGCCGTTGCCGGTGCTGTTCGATGTGGACCAGTGCCTGGAATGGCAGGGCGAGGGCTACGCCGTGCGCGCTGCGTACCGGCACAGCCGCAAGCTTCGCCCGGGCTCACATCGCGCGAACCGATTCGAATTGCGGATTCGTGACCTGCGCGGTGACCGGAGCGCGATCGAAGCGAGCCTCGGGGCAATCCGAGCTTGCGGCGTGCCAAATTACTTCGGCCCGCAACGGTTCGGGCGCGAAGGCGGCAATCTGCGACGGGCGCTGGCATGGGCAGGAGGCGATGCCGGACCACGCGAACGCTCTCAGCGCGGCTTTGTGCTGTCGGCAGCCCGCAGCCACCTGTTCAATGCGGTCCTGGCGACACGGGTTGTGCGTGGCGACTGGAACCAGCTGTTGCCGGGCGAGGCCGTCATGCTCGACGGCCGCCGCAGTTTCTTCATTGCAGAGCCTGAAGATGCGGCACTCGCAGGCCGTCGCGTCGCGATGGACGTGCATCCGAGCGGCCCATTGCCGGGCCGCGGCGAGTCGCCCGCGACGGGCATCGCTCGTGAACTCGAGGACGGCGTGATTGCACCGCACGCCGAGCTGGCCGCGTTGCTCGCGGCCGAACGCATCGATCACGAGCGGCGCAGCCTGCGGTTGCCCGTCCGTGAATTCGACTGGACCTTCGGCGCTGACGACACTCTGGTGCTGCAGTTCGTGCTGCCACGGGGCACGTTTGCCACCGCCGTGCTGCATGAAGTGCTGGCTGACGCCTGGGATGCGGGCGAAGGCGGGGAGGAGTGAGCCGTGCCTTACTTCCGGCCCGCCAGCAGGACGTAAACCGCGCCGGAGCCACCGTCGGCGGGACGTGCGGCTGCGAACGCCGCGACGTTTTCGACCTTGCGCAGCCAGTCGTGAACGACCAGCTTCAGCACCGGGCCACCGGGGCCCGAGCGCAGTCCTTTGCCGTGAATGATGCGCACGCAGTGCAGGCCACGATGCACACAATCGTTCAGAAATTGACGCAGGGCCTCGTGCGCGGCGTGCCGCCGCAGCCCGTGCAGGTCGATCTCGGCCTCGACTGCAAACTTGCCACGCTGCAATTTGCGGAACATCTCCTCGCGCACGTACGCGCGGCGAAACTTCAATTCATCTTCGGTTTCGCGCACCGCAGGGTCGGACGCAATCGCATGGTTTTCGTGCAGCAGGTCCTGGCTCTCGGCACGCGTGAATCTGGCAATCGCTCGCGGGCGCGGCCGTGCCGGGGCGGCAGAACTCTTGGGCAACGGACGCACGCCGGCCATCGCACGCCGGAAGGCGTTCGGGTCGTCGTCGCCCGGCGGCGGGGTTCGAGTCGTCATGCCGTGCGAGTTCGCTTCCGAGGCGGGCAGGGATTCCAGTATAGTTGCGCGGCGTTCGTGGCCAACCCCGCCACTGCTGGGGCCCTGATAACGATACGGTCCCACGCCACATGAGAATCCTGGTCAGCAACGACGATGGCTACCGTGCCGAGGGTTTGCAGCACCTCGTTGACGCGCTGCAGCCGCTTGCCCAGGTGACGGTGGTGGCTCCAGAGCGCAATCGCAGCGGTGCCAGCAACTCGTTGACGCTCGACGTCCCGCTGCGCGTGGCCGAACACGGTCCCCGGCGCTATTTCGTCAACGGCACCCCGACGGACTGCGTCCACCTCGCCATTTCGGGCCTGTTCGAAGGCGAGATCGATCACGACATGGTCGTTTCGGGCATCAACGACGGCGCCAACCTCGGCGACGACGTCCTCTATTCCGGCACGGTGGCCGCGGCGGTCGAAGGGCGCTTCCTCGGGCTGCCCGCGATCGCGATTTCGCTGGTAGTGCGGGAAGGCCGGCATTTCGCGACGGCCGCGCGCGTCGCAAGTGAATTGCTGCTGCGCTTGCAGCGCTCGCCGCTCCATTCGTCGATGATCCTCAACGTCAACGTTCCGGACCTGCCGTACGAGCGGCTGCGCGGCCTCAAGTCCACGCGCCTCGGGCACCGGCATCGGTCCGCGCCGGTCGTGCGTGCATCGGACCCACGCGGTCGCCCGGTGTACTGGGTGGGTCCAGCCGGCGAGGGCGCGGATGCGGGCGAAGGCACCGACTTCCATGCCGTCGCCAGCGGCTATGTTTCCGTCACGCCGCTGCAGGTTGACTTGACGCGCCATGCGTCGCTCGACGATATCGGCGAGTGGCTCGGTGGGCGCACCGAATGAGCCGCGGGTGAAGCGCCAGTGAAGGAACAGAGCAGGGTCAGTGGCATCGGCATGACGTCGGCTCGCACGCGCGAGCGGTTGGTGACGCGCCTGCGCGAGCAGGGCATCACCGACAACGAGGTGCTCGAGCGCATCCGCGGCGTGCCGCGGCACATGTTCGTGGACGAAGCGCTTGCGAGCCGCGCCTACGAGGACACCGCGCTGCCGATCGGACATGGCCAGACGATCTCGCAGCCCTACATCGTCGCGCGCATGACGCAGTCGCTGCTGGAGGCGGGCAAGCCGCGCAAGGTGCTCGAAGTCGGCACGGGTTGCGGCTACCAGAGCGCCGTGCTCGCGCCACTGGTCGCGACGCTCTACAGCGTCGAGCGCATCGCGGCGCTGCAGGTGAAGGCGCGGCAGATCCTGCGCGACCTGCGCATCGCGAACGTGTACATGAAACACGGTGACGGCTTCGAGGGCTGGGCTGCGTATGCGCCGTTCGACGGCATCATCGTCGCCGCCGCCTCGTATGCAGTACCGTCGGCCTTGCTCGAGCAGCTGGCCGATGGCGGCCGGCTCGTGATTCCCGTCGGCAACGACCGCGAGCAGCAACTGCTGCGCATCACGCGCCGCGGCGATCGCTACGAGCGTGAAGTGCTCGGGCCGGTGACATTCGTACGGCTGCTGCAGGGCCTCGCCTGAGGCGGTCCCTGCCGCGAGTTCAGACGATCAATGCGGCTGCGACGCTCCTGCCTTCGGTGACCAGCACGTTGTACGTTCGGCAAGCGGCGGCAGTGTCCATCACCTCCACGCCGATCCGCTGTTCGTGCAGGATGCGCAGGACCTGCACGTCCGGAAACTGCTGTCGCACGCCAGTGCCTAGCAGCACGACCTCGGGTGCCAGGCCGAGCAGGGGCTCGAGGTCGGCCGCCGTCAGTTCCTGGGCCGTCGTGGGTCGCCAGGGCGCGATGATCGCTGTCGCCGTGACGATCAGACTCGTCGAATGCGTACGTTCGCCGATGCGCAACTGTCCCTGGCCGTAGCTGCGCACGAGGTTTGTGCCGGCGGGATTTTCGAGCTGGAGTTTCATGCCCTTACGATACTGCATGCGCCGCGCGAGTTCACGGCAGGGTCCGTTACCGACAGCCGGAGTCTGCTGATGGCGGCTGCGCGTGTGCGCGTTGCGCTGCCGTGGTTGCAGATGGCGCTGGCCGACGCGTCGGTGAATGACGCGCCGCCGGCCATGGATGCGCTGCGCTGGCTCGGTGGGCGCGGGCGGTTGGTGTGCGGCGAACCACGAGCGTGGCGCGGATGGCTGCTCGAGCCCGTCGGCGGAGCGAATCTCCTGGCGCACTGGCCCGCCGGGCCGGTACTCGCGCTGGAAAACGGGCTGACTGCGGCTGGTCCGGGCTCCTGGTGTGTCGCCCAACCGGTGCACTTCGCGGCTGGCCTCGATCACCTGCGGCTTGCGCCACTTGCCCAGGCGGCGCTCACGGAAGACGACGCCAGCGCACTCGGCGCACTCGTAGGTGCGCATTTCGGGACCGACGAACTGACCGTGGCGGCATTCGTGGAGGGTGCCTGGCTGCTGCGCTGCGCCCGGTCCATCGACTGTTCGACACAGCCACCCGATGCCGTGGTGGGTCACAACGTGCATGAGTTCATGCCCGCGGGTCGCGACGGCGCTCGTGTCCGCAGCCTGATGAACGAGATCCAGATGCTGCTGCACGAACATCCCGTCAACCTGCGCCGCGAGGGGGCCCGTCAGCTGCCCGTGAACGGGTGGTGGCTCTGGGGCTTCGGTGACGTGGCGGCAGGCGCATTGGCAGATCGCGTCGATCGCTGGAGTCTACGTACCGATGATCGCTGGCTGCGCGCGGTCTGGAGTGCGCTCGGGAGCGACGCTGCTGACATCACGGCAGCCGCAGACGACCTGCTGCGCGGCGACACGCTCGTCGCACTGTCGCGGCCGCCTGCGGAGCGAACTGAAGACTCACTGGCGTCGGTCGATGCCGGGTTGCTGTCGGTGCTGGCGTCGAACGTGCGCGCAGGAACAATCCAAAGCGTCGACCTGCTTGCAGGCAGCGCGACGTTGCGGATCGAGCGGTCCGCGCGGTTGCGGTTCTGGCGCCGGCCCGTGGACTTGTCGCGGTGGCTCGAATGACGCCGTTACGCCGGATCCTGCGACGCGAATCGAGCGCCGAGCTGCAGGCGGCGTTGCCGACGACGCTGCATCCCGTATTGCGCCGCGTGTACGGAGCGCGGTCGATCGCCGGTCCCGATGACCTCGCTCTGCGGCTCGACCAGTTGCTGCCGATCAGCACGCTCGATGGCGCGGAGATCGCGGCGGACCTGCTGGCCTCCGCCCAGCGTACGCGCAGGCGGGTCCTGATCGTCGGCGATTTCGACGCGGACGGTGCGACGAGCACTGCGCTGATGATGCGGCAGTTCACCGCGCTCGACTTCGAGCAGCCGGATTTCCTGGTGCCCGACCGCTTCCGGTTCGGTTATGGCCTCACGCCGGAAATCGTGCGGGTCGCGGCCGAACGCAAGCCCGGCCTGATCGTGACCGTGGACAACGGCATCTCGTCGCTCGACGGCGTCGAGGAGGCGCGTCGTCATGGCATCGACGTGCTCGTGACCGACCATCATCTGCCGGGACGCGAACTGCCGGCTGCTGCCTGTATCGTGAACCCCAACGCGCCCGGCAACCGCTTCGCCTCGAAGTCGCTGGCGGGCGTGGGCGTCGCGTTCTACGTGATGGCTGCGCTGACGCACGAACTGCGCAAGCGCGACGCACTGCCGGCGGGTGCCGACACGAATCCGGCACGCCTGCTCGACCTCGTCGCGCTCGGCACCGTCGCCGACGTCGTGACGCTCGACCGCAACAACCGCGTGCTCGTGTCGCAGGGATTGCAGCGCATCCGTCGCGGCCGTTGCGTCGTGGGGTTGCGGGAACTGCTCGAAGCCTCGGGTCGGTCGCTGGCGAGCGTGACGGGGCAGGACCTCGGGTTCCAGGCCGGCCCGCGACTCAACGCGGCCGGTCGCCTCGATGACATGACTCGGGGCATCCGCTGCCTGCTCACGG
>JBAVIQ010000436.1:0-12501 GCA_049687035.1 Steroidobacteraceae bacterium | reverse complement strand
GACCAAGCGTCATCTCGTCCCCGAATGGCACGCGAAAGGCAATGCCGCGCTCGGTGTAATGCAGACCCATCTGGCGAAGCACGACTGGTTTGCGGGCGGGCGGTATTCGATCGCCGACATTGCGCTCTATGGCTACACGCATTGCGCGGCGGACGGTGGGTTCGATCTCGCTGCCTACCCGGCGGTCAATGCCTGGCTGGGGCGCGTCGCGGGTGAGCCCGCGCACATTCCGATCTCGGCAGCGTGGTAAAGAACGTCGCTTCAGTGCCGAGCCGTCGCCGGCCGCTGCGGAATGAACACCACGCAGGCGACGATGAACGCCAGCAGGACGGCCGAAGCGCCGAACCTGCTCAGGTCGAGACCGCCCGCGCTCAGCGGCTTGTCGAGGAAATCGCCGACGACCGCGCCGAGTGGCCGGGTCAGGACGAAGGCAGCCCAGAACAACGCAGTATGGGAAAGGTCCGTCCAGCGGTACGCCGCGGCGACCAGGGCGAGCAGCACCGTGAAAATGGCCATTCCCCCGAGGTAGCCCAGCCCGGCGGTGTCGGCCGTCCAGTCGCCGAGCGCCGTGCCCAGCGTCTGCGAGAACATGATCGTTACCCAGTAGAAAACTTCGGACTGGGGTGAGCTCACCGAATCGACCGCCACCGTGCCGAGCTTCCAGCGCCAGAGCGCGAGCGAGCCGATCAGCAGCGATAGCAGCAGCAGGGTGCCGCCTGGGTAGCCGATGCCGAGCGAGCGATCCGCAAAATCGGCCAGCGTGGTGCCGAGCGTGGTCGACGCGATGATCGTGCCCCAGTACAGGAATGGGCTGAAGCCGGGCGTGCGAATCTGTGTGGTGACGGCGGCGACCATGACCGCGGCAAACACGCCGGTGGCGGCGAGGTAGCCCAGGTTCATCGACATCGACACTGCGTCGCCGGCGGTCTCGCCCAGCGTGGTCGCAGCGATCTTGATCAGCCAGAAGACCAGCGTGACTTCCGGGACTTTTGCTGCTGCGCGCGCGAGGGTTGCGGTCATGCCGAAGGGTACACCGCCGCTAGTGACCGTGCGGTGCGACGACCGGCGCAGCTGCCGCCGGTTGCGCCGGCTGCGGCTTCAACGAGTCCTTGAGTTCGCGCCGCAGGATCTTGCCGACGTTGGTCTTCGGCAGTTCGTCCCTGAAGTACACGTGCTTCGGCACCTTGTAGCCGGTCAGCTCCGTGCGGCAGTGCTCGATCAGCGCTTCTGCCGTCAACGACGGATCCTTGCGCACCACGAACAGCGCCACCACTTCGCCCGCGCGCTCGTCCGGCTGTGCCACGGCGGCCACTTCGAGCACGCCAGAACACGTCACCGCGACGCCTTCCACTTCGTTCGGGTACACGTTGAAGCCCGACACGAGGATCATGTCCTTCTTGCGGTCTTCGATGTACACGAAGCCCTGCGCGTCCATGTAGCCGATGTCACCCGTGCGCAGCACCTGGCCCGGCAGCATGACTTTCTCGGTCTCGTCCGGACGGTTCCAGTACCCGCGCATCACTTGCGGGCCTTCGACGCAGATCTCGCCGGACTGACCCTGCGGCAACGCGTTGCCGTCGTCGTCGCGGATCGTGATGATCGTCGACGGGATCGGCAGGCCGATCGAGCCATTGAAGTCATCGCCCGGGCGGTTGATGCACGCGGCCGGCGAGGTCTCGGTGAGGCCCCAGGCCTGCGTCAGCACGTTGCCGGTCACTTCCTTCCAGCGCTCGGCGACCGCGCGCTGCACGGCCATGCCACCGCCCAGGCTCACGCGCAGTCCGCTGAAATCCAGGCTGTCGAAGCCCTTCGTGTGCAGCAACGCGTTGAACAACGTGTTGACGCCCGCGAAGAATGAAAAGCGGTGCCGTGCCAGCTCCTGCACGAATGCGGCGAAGTCGCGCGGGTTCGGAATCAGGATGTTGTGCGCGCCGAGCTTGATCATCGTCAGGCTGTTCGCCGTGAGCGCGAAGATGTGATACAGCGGCAGCGCCGTGATTGCGATCAGCGGCTCGTCCGGCTTCAGTTCCGGACGGATCCACGCTTCGGACTGCAGCACGTTCGCGACGAGGTTGCGGTGCGTGAGCACGGCACCCTTCGACACGCCCGTGGTGCCGCCGGTGTACTGCAGGAACGCGATGTCCTCGTGCCCGAGCTCGACGCGCTCGAGGTTTTCGTAGCGTCCCTTGCTCAGCGCGTCCGAGAAGCTCACCGCACCGGGCAGGCTGTACTCCGGCACCTGCTTCTTCACGTGGCGCAGCGCAAAGTTGACCAGCATCGATTTCGGGAAGCCGAGCAGGTCACCGACGCCCGTGACGATCACCGTTTCGAGGTGCAGGTCGCCGTGCACCTCGGCCAGCGTGTGCGCGAAGTTCTCCAGGATCAGGAGCGCCCGCGCGCCGGAATCGTGCAGCTGGTGCTGCAGTTCGCGCGGCGTGTACATCGGGTTCGTGTTGACGATCGTGAGGCCTGCCCGGAATGCACCGAGGATCGCGACCGGGTACTGCAACACGTTCGGCAGCATCAGCGCGATGCGGTCGCCCTTGCGCAGCCGGGCGACCTGCTGCAGGTACGCCGCGAAGCGACCCGCGAGCACGTCGAGGTCGCCATAGGTCAGCGTGCGGTCCATGCACGTAAAGCACGGCCTGTCGCGATGCGCCGCTATGGACTGCTCGATCAACTCGAGCAGCGAGCGGTACTCGGACGGATTGATTGTGGCCGGCACGCCGGCCGGGTAATGCTGCAGCCAGATCTTTTCCAAGACGGGTCCCCTGGTATTTACGCCCGCGGCCGTGACCGCGATCAGCGTCATCCGGTCTATATAACAGCGCGGCAGCCCAAATACACCGGCTCGCGATCCGCAGAAATCGGCAGGCGCTACTTTCGGGCCAGCATTGGCTGCAGGTGTGGCCAGACCTCGTCCAGCAACCGGGGCTGTGCGGCCGCCGTGGGATGGATGCCGTCCTCCTGGAAGAGGGCTTCGTTTGGGGCCACGTTGGCGAGCAGGAATGGCACGTTCGGCAGCTTGTATCGCCGCGCCAGGTCGCCATACAGGCCGTAGAAGTCGCGGGTGTAGGCGGGGCCATAGTTGGGCGGAATCTTCATGCCGACCAGCAGAATCCTGGCCCCTGCCTGCTGCGAACTGCGGATGATGGCTTCGAAGTTGCGGCGGATGTCAGCGATGGGCAGGCCACGCAGTCCGTCGTTGCCGCCCAGTTCCACGATGACGATCACCGGCCGCTGCGTGGCCAGTGCCCGGGGCAGCCGGGCCAGCGCGCCGCCGGTGGTTTCGCCGCTCGAACTGGCGTTGACGACGCGGTGAACGTACCCTTTGGCGCGCAGCCGAGCCTGCAGCAGGGCCACCCAGCCCTGCTCAACTCGAATCCCGTAACCCGCGCTGAGGCTGTCGCCCAGGACCAGGATGGTCGGGGTGGCTGCCGGTGCATCCGCCGCACGGGCGGCAAAGGCCACGCCACAGGCAAGCAGGACGAGGCACAGGACACGAATGGCAGCGAGTGAAAAAAGGGTTTTGATGAACGACACGACGGTGGTGCTGGCGGCGGAAGGACTCGGCAAGCAGGTTAGCAGTCCCGAGGGAACGCTGGCCATTCTGGCGGACGTGTCGCTGTCGATCCGGCGCGGCGAATCCGTCGCGATCATCGGCGCGTCGGGTGCCGGCAAGTCGACGCTGCTTGCTTTGCTCGCGGGCCTCGACGAGCCGACCTCCGGTCGTGCGCTGCTGTCGGGCAACGACCTGACGCAGCTCGACGAGGACGGTCGCGCCGCGGTGCGGGCCAGGCACGTCGGCTTCGTCTTCCAGTCGTTTCACCTGGTGCCGTCACTGACGGCCCTCGAAAACGTGATGTTGCCGCTCGAACTCGCACGTCGCTCCGATGCCCGTGAGGCCGCGCGTGAAGTGCTCGGTCGCGTCGGTCTCGCCGAACGTGTCGGACACTATCCACGGCAGCTGTCGGGCGGTGAGCAGCAGCGCGTCGCCATTGCGCGTGCCTTCGTGCGCCAGCCGGACGTGCTGTTTGCAGACGAACCGACCGGCAACCTCGACGCCGTGACCGGCGAAAAAATCATGGACCTGTTGTTCGGTCTCAATTCTGCGACGCAGACCACGCTCGTGCTCGTCACGCACGACCAGCAGCTGGCAGGGCGCTGTGACCGCGTGATCCGTCTCGAAGCCGGACGCGTCGTCCCGGGTTGAACCGCATCATGCCGTCCCTCGCGTTCGCGCTGCGCAACCTGTTGCGGGACCTCAAGTCCGGCGAGCTTGCCGTGCTCGTGCTGGCGCTGCTCGTCGCTGTCGCTTCGCTGACAGCGGTCGGATTCTTCACGAGCCGCATCGGCCTGGCCGTCGAGCGTCAGGCCGGCGAGGTGCTGGCGTCCGATCTGCGCCTCGAGTCCGCGCGGCCCATTTCTGCAGCTTATGACGCCGAGGCCGCCAAACGAGGCCTGCGTTCCGCGCGCATCGAGTCGATGCCGAGCGTGGTGTTCTTCGGCCAGGAATCGTCCTTGATCGCGCTGCGCGCCGTCGGCGCAGGTTATCCGCTGCGCGGCCGCCTCAAGACAGCGGACAAGCCGTTCGGCAACGGCGTGGTCACCGACGGCATTCCTGCGCCCGGCGAAGCGTGGGCCGATTCGCGGTTGCTTGCCAAGCTCGGCGCCCAGGTGGGTTCGAACCTCATGGTCGGCGCTCACACGGTCCGTGTGACGCGCGTGCTCGACTATCGCCCCGATCAAGGCAGCGGCTTCGCCGATCTCTCGGCGACGCTGCTGATCAACCGCGCCGATCTGCCTGCCACCCAACTCGTGCAGCCGGGCAGTCGCGTGAGCCGGGCTGTGCTGTTTGCGGGCGAGCCCGGACCGGTCGACGACTTCCGTGAGTGGCTCAAGGCGCGCAAGCAGCGCGGTGAGCGGGTGCAGTCGATCGCCGATGCCAGCCCGCAGATCCGCGCCTCGGCCGATCGCGCGGGGCGCTTCCTTTCGCTCGCGAGCCTGGTGAGCGTACTGCTCTCAGCCATTGCAGTGGCGATGGCAGCGCAGCGTTACGCGCGGCGTCACCTCGACACCGTCGCGCTGATGAAGTGCATGGGTGCACCGCAGCGTTTTGTGCTGACGCAGACAGTGGTCCAGCTCGTCGCCATCGCCGTCGTGACTGCGGTTGCCGGCACGGCGATCGGCTACGTCGCGCAGTCCGGCATCGCCTGGCTGCTGCGCGACCTGCTGCGCGGCGACCTGCCGCCGCCGTCGGGCGATGCCTTCCTGCTGGGTATCGTCACCGCGGTCGTCGTGCTCGTCGGGTTCGCACTGCCGCCGCTGCTGCGCCTGAAGCATGTTCCGCCCGCCCGCGTCCTGCGCCGCGATCTCGAGCCGCCGCCGCTGCGGTACGCTGTCGTCTACGGCCTCGCGATCGGCGCGGTGCTCGCGCTGCTGTACTGGATCGTGCGCGATCCCAAGCTCGTGGGGTACGTGGCGGGCGGGCTCGGCGCGACGTTCCTGCTGCTCGCCGTCGCGGGCTGGGCGCTGGTGAAGTTGCTGGCGCCGCTGCGCAGCGGCGTGGGCGTTGCCTGGCGCTATGGCCTCGCGAACATCGCACGCCGCGGTCGCGACAGCGTCGTGCAGATCGTGGCATTCGGTCTTGGCTTCATGGTGCTGCTGTTGCTCGCACTGGTGCGCGACGACCTGCTGCGGGACTGGCAGCGCAGCCTGCCGGCCGACGCGCCCAACTACTTCATGATCAACATCCGTCCCGACGAAGGTGCGGGTGTCGAACAGTTCTTCGCGCAGGCCGGACTGCCTGCGACGGAGCTGGTGCCGATGCTGCGGGCGCGTCTCAGCGCCATCAACGGGACGTCGATCGAAAAGATCACGTTCCAGGGCGAGCGCGCCAACGAATTCGTCGAGCGCGAGGCCAACCTCACGTGGTCGGCGGAGCTGTCCCCTGGCAACAAGATCGTTGCGGGTCAGTGGTGGCCGCGGGAAACGCAAGGGGCGCCGCAGGTTTCGGTCGAGACCGACTACGCCGAGCGCCTGGGGATGAAGCTCGGCGACACGCTGACGTATGACATTGCAGGCGAGGCCGTTACCGGCAGGATCACCAGCCTGCGTGAAGTCCGCTGGGACACGTTCAAGCCGAATTTCTTCGTCGTGTTTTCGCCTGGCGTGCTCGAAAGCGCGACCGGCACGCTCATCACGAGCGTGCACGTCGAGCCCCGGCAGCGGCCGGTGCTGGTCGACCTCGTGCGGCAATTCCCTGAAGTCACCATCATCGACATCGAGGCCCTGCTCGCGCAGGTGCGCGATGTAATGAACAAGGCGAGCCTGGCGGTGCAATACGTGTTCCTGTTCACGCTTGCCGCAGGACTCATGGTGCTGCTCGCGGCCGTGCAGGCCACGCGCGACGAACGTCGCTACGAGAGCGCCATGTTGCGCACGCTGGGCGCGAGCCGCAGTGTCGTGTTCCAGGGCGTGGCCGCCGAGTTCATCGTGCTGGGCGCGCTCTCAGGCTTGCTCGCGGCAGCCGGCGCAACAGCGGTCGGCTACCTGCTGGCGAAGCAGGTCTTCGACCTGCAATACTCGCCCGACCCGTGGATCTGGCTGATCGGCATCGCGGGCGGAGCCGCGCTGGTGGGCACGGCCGGAATCCTGGCTGCGCGTTCCGTCGTATCGCAACCGCCGATGCGGGCTTTGCGCGCGGAGATCTAGGGCCGCCGCGCAGGTCAGCGCGGAGCGGCGACCTGCAACCGTACCCATCCCACGTCGACGCGATCACCGCGCCACGTATATCCCTGCAGCCGCAGGCGATACTCGCCGGGACCGAACGCCGAACTGTTGAGTGACAGCCGCAATTCCTTGTTGGAATCCGGGGCCATGCGTTCGACGACCAGCACCCGGCCGTGATCGACCTTGTCGATGGTCACCGCGAAGGTCAGGAACGGCGAGTAGCCCACGGGCACGTGCAGCTCGAACAATTGCGGCGGTTCCGGCCAGGCCAGCGTCAGGTCCGGGCTAGCGGACCAGCTGCGGGGATTGGGCGCGATGCGCAACGTGCGCACGCTGTTGATCGCACGCAGCGTCAGGGTCTGCTCGCGGATGGAAGCCACTCGGGCTGCTTCGCGATCACGAGCCGCATGCATCATCGACGTGACTGCCAGCACCAGCAGGGCAATGCACGCGACCGCGAGTCCCGCGACCAGGAGCCTGGTTTGCCACCACGCGACTGCAGGTGGGTCGGCGTACTCGAACTCTTCGCTGCGGTCGTCGGCATCGTCGGACCGCGCAGCGCCGACAGGCGGCGGCAGTTCCAGCTCGGCCTGGGTCAGGTACTTGCGCCAGTGGGGCGGGGGCTTGCGGACTGCCTTTCTTCTGCCTTTCCTGCCCGTCGGCCGGCCGCTTGAACTCATCCTCGTGTCGCCCTCTGTTTCGTCCTGCGCTCGCTTGCATCGAATTCGAACGGGTCCGCCGTGCCGGCAAACAGCCGCTCCATCGCCCGCAGTTCGCGGGCTCGCACCGTGCCGAGGAACTCCTTCGCGCCGTGCATCGCTTCGAAGGCATCGAGGCCGCGCTCGAGGAATTCCTGCAGCAAGCCGAATCCTGCCGCGTGGGCCGGGCCGCGCGCCAGCCGGACGAGGCCGCGGACCATCGGCTTGCGGACGACGCCATCGAGATATTCGCCGATTTCGCTGGTAAGCGCGATCTGTCGCTCGCGGTCCGCTCGCCGGCCCGTACTGCGATAGGCCTCGGCATACCGCGCGACCGTGATGCCGCCTGGGGGCAGGGAACGCGCCATGTCCGCATCGAGTTCCTGTGACAACGTCTCGAGCTGCACGGCGAGGCACAGCGCTACGAGGCCTTCGCGCGGCAGCAGGCGCTCCATGGCCCGCTGCACCTTGATCATGTCGGAGTCGCGACGGCGCGCATCCGCGCCGTAGAGCTCCTTGAAGAAGAACTCGACCGCAAGCCGGTAGCGCGGATTGGCGTGCAGGTCGTCATGCGACCGCATCAGCCGCTTCGACTGCCACTTCTGCAGTCGCAGCAGCTGCTTGCCGAGGCGCGGGTCCGCCGCGAACACGTCGCGCAGCGCCTGGTTGCGTTCGAGCAGGCGCCCGAGCGTGCCGCGATCTTCCGGCGGGGCGCCAATCTCGATGCCGAGCAGCTTCAAGACGTCAGGCCCGTCCGCCCGCGACGGCGTGCTCGAGCCGGTCGAGCGTGCGGTGCAGCGCGCCGGTGACGGGCAGCTGCCGACGCTTGCGCTCCTGGACGGCGCGCAGGAAAGTGCGCCGCCGATCCTCGAGCACGTCGACCCGCAGCGTGATGCCGTGCCGCTGCAGGAGCGGCGCCAGGCCAGCGGCCTGCCGCAGCAGGTCGTGCCGCGTGCGCTGATAAGAATGCTCGGCCAGCCGGCGGCGGTCCGCGTAGCGGAACACGTTCTGGAAGAACAACTCCCCGTCGCCGGGGTCCGGCTCGAACAGCAGCACGTCGGTGTGCGGATAACGCTGCTTGTAGCTCTTGAAGCCCGCCTGCATGCGCGACTGTATCAGCGAACGGAACGTCTGGCTCAGCACCGTCGGCAGCCCGCCGTGCGAAAGGTCGTGCTCGTCGGGCGGGAAGCCGTGCGGCGGCCGCGGGGCGCTCGACGCGTCGAACGCCACGAGCGGATTGACGCAGATGACGAAGTCCGCGCCCGCCTCGAGCAGGATCGACGCGTTCATCGTCCTGAGCAGCGCGCCGTCGGCATACAGGTGGCCGTCGATCGCAACGGGTGGATAGAGGCCCGGCAGGGCCGTGCTTGCCTGGATCGCGCGCGAAATGGGGATGTTATCGAACCCCGGCTCGCCGAAGCGCACGGAGTGTCCGGTGTTGAGTTCGGTCGCGACGATGTAGAGCTTCGGCACGAGTTTGCGGAAGTCGTTGGTGCGGCCGTCCAGCGAGAACAGCCGGGCCATCACGCGCTCGAGCGGGCGGTTGTCGCAGACGCCCGTGGGCAGCAGTCGACCGAGAGGGTCGATCACTTCGGCCCAGTCCATGCCCGGATCACGCAGGTACTCGCGTGCGATGCCGGCGAGCATGCCTGGCATCCCCGCGATGCGCCGGGCGTACTCCCGAAAGGCGGGCATCAGGAACAGCGCCGGCGAGAACTTCATCTCGTCCGATGCGTTGTGGATGAAGACGAGCCCCATGTCGGCCGTGTCGAAGCCGTTCGCGAGTCCGGCAGCGATCATCGCGCCCGAACTCACGCCGACGTACATTTCGAGGTCCGTCAGCTGGAAGCCGTCGAACGCCTCTTCGATCGCGTGCAGGCACCCGACCTCGTAGAACGCGCCGAGCGGCCCGCCGCCGGCGAGCGCGAGCCCGAAGCGTCCGTGGCTTGCCGTCTTCCTTCCAGTCGCCGGTTGCAGGTCGAGCATTGCCGGACCTCCGTGCGTTGCCGATGCAGGCGGGATCAGCCCGCGGTCTTGCTGCGTTTCGCCCGCGCGCGCCGCGGCGCTGCCGCGACCTTGCGCTTGGCGCGCTGCGCAGGCTTCGTCGGCTGCGCAGTGCGCTGCCGCTGGTTGATCTTGCTCACGCTGTCGTTCAGTTCACTTACGCGGCGGGTCAGCGCGCGGATTTCTTCGGCTGTCGGCACGCCGAGCTGATGCATCGCACGCTGCACGCGGCTCTGGAACAGCGCTTCGAGGTTGTCCCAGGTTTCCTGCGCCTGTTCACGCGCGCCGCCGACTCGTGACTGCAGCGTCTCCTGCGCGTTTTCGAACGCGTCGCTCATGCGACGTTGCGCCGTCGAGCGCGACTGGCTGAGCAGCTTGAGGCCTTCGACCACGGCATCCTGCAACGCCTTGGGTCCTTCTTGCTGCGCGCGGCGTCCAACGCCGGAACCGGCAGTCTTGCGGGTGCGTGAGCGGGAGGTGGCCATGAACAAGCTCCTGGTAGGGCGCGTCCGGACGGACTGCCGCAAGTTGAATTGTGCGGAATCCCGGGCGCTTGCTGCAGTGTGTCAATCCGCAGTCTAGGTATTTCCCGCAGTCTGCGGTACCCGTTTCCTGCGCCGCGATTTGCCGGCCGCAGGGGTGCGCTTGCGGCCCGCCACCTTCTGCGACGCCTTCTGCGCTGGCTGCGACGCTGGTGCGCGCTGCTCGAGGCCGAGCACGCCCACCGTTGCCGCAAGCAGCAGCCGCTCGAATTCAGGGCCCAGCCGATCGACCACCTGCGCCGGTTCGGCGATGCAGGCGCGGTCCGCGATCAGCCCGAAGAACACTTCGCCTGCGTACGAGAGGATGCTGACCCCGACGCCGATCGAGCCGCTTTGCGGCACCCAGAAATGCATCTGCGTGATGCGCTGTCCGCAGAGGTACAGCGGCGCCTGCGGGCCCGGGACGTTCGAGGCCACGAGCGATCCTTTGCGGCTGAACAGTTCGAGGACGGGGCCCTGCACGACGTTCGGCATCATGCCGAGCAGTCCGAGCACCGTGAGCGTGAGCGGCGGCTGCTGCGAGCCTTTCAGGGCCCGCATCGTGTCGTGCATCGCGTACGCCCGCTGCAGCGGATTGGCGACGCCGACCGGCAGCTCGACGAACAGCAGCCCGAACTTGTTGCCGAGGGTCGTCGCTTCGCCGGCCTCGCGCAGGTTCACCGGCACCGACGCGCGCAGCGAGACTCCCTGCGTATCGAACCCTTCCGCGCGCAGATGGGCGCCGAGCACGCCGGCCACGGTGGCCATCAACACGTCGTTGACGGTGCAGCCGAGCGCCCGGCTCACGGTCTTGACCTCCTGCAGGTTGAGCGGCTCCGACCAGGCCACGCGCTTCTCGCCACTCAGGGGCGCGCGCAGCGGCGACGCAGGGTCGTCGGGCAGCGCGACGACCCGCGCGAATTCGCCGACCATGCCGCTCGCCTGGAGCGCGATCGCTGCGGCGACCTCCGGATGAAAGAGCTTGTGCACGCCCGTCTCGAGCAGTCGCGCGCCCTCGGCCAGGGCGTTCTCGACGATGTCGCTGGCGGGTTGGGTCAGCTGGGCAACCCAGTCGAGCAGCTGCAGCGGATCTGCCGCGCCTTGGCGCCGGCTGCGCCGCCCGGCGCGAGATTCCGCCGCGTGGGCCGCGGCGAGCGCGGGGCCGGCATCCTGTTCGGTCAGCGACAGCAGCACCCGGATCATGGCGATGCCGTCCGCGTAGCAGTGATGCGGCCGAAGTACCCACGCGCTGCCCGTCCCGTAGTGCTCGACGAAGTGCAGCTGCCACAGCGGCCGTGCCGGGTCGAACCGCTGGCTCGCCAGTCCTGCTGCCAGCGCTTGCAACTCGCGGCGCCCGGCCTGGCCCGGGAGTTCGGTCACGACGAAGTGCGCGTCCAGGTCGAAATTCGAGTCTTCGATCCACGAAGCGCCGAGGGGATCGGTCTCGACGCGTTTGCGGAAGCGCGGGAAGCAGAGCAGCCGGGTCTCGAGGACCCGTCGCAGGTCGGCTGTGGGCACCGGCGTGGCCGTGGCCATGACGCTGACGATCATCATGGTATTCGCAGGACCGTCCATGCGCAGCCAGGCGGTGTCCACGGCGGACATCCGTTCGTGCTGCCCACCCCCCGTCGCCGCCCGCTTCCTGGTCGCCATGCCGCCCCCGGTGGCCTGCCCGAACCCGGATGGCCGCACAGGCATCTTAGCGAATGCCGGGGCCACGCCACGTTGACCTGAGTACGTACGATCCCTAAGGTAGTCCGACAATATCAGGGGGCTCCACGGATGACCTATTTCGTGACCGGCGCGACCGGCTTCATCGGTCGCTTTCTCGTCCAATCACTGCTGCAGCAGGGCAAGGGCACGATCTACGTGCTGGTCCGCCCGCGGTCGATCGGCAAGCTCGACGAGCTGCGCGAGTTCTGGGGCAAGGACAGCGTCAAGCGCGTGGTTCCGATCAAGGGCGACCTCGGCCAGCCGAAACTCGGCGTGGCGAAAGCCGATCTGACGAAGCTCAAAGGGAAGGTGAAGCACTTCTATCACCTGGGCGCCGTGTACGACCTCGAAGCCAGCGCCGAGGCGATGGAAAAGGCGAACATCACCGGCACCAAGGGGGCGCTGGAATTTGCCGAGGCAGTCGACGCCGGCTGCTTCCACCTCGTGAGCTCGATCGCGGCCGCCGGCCTGTACCGCGGCACGTTCTCCGAGGACATGTTCGAGGAGGTGGAAGAACTCGATCACCCGTACCACCGCACCAAGCACGACTCCGAGGCCATGGTGCGCGCGAACGGCCGCATTCCATTCCGCGTGTACCGCCCGGGCGCGGTGCTCGGCCACTCGCAGACCGGGTTCATCGACAAGATCGACGGCCCTTACTATTTCTTCAAGGCACTGCAGAAGCTGCGCGAATCGTGGCCGCGCTGGATTCCGCTGGTCGGCGCCGAGGGCGGCTACATCAACGTCGTGCCGGTGGACTTCGTCGTGGACGCACTGGTGTATCTTTCGCACCAGCCGAAGCTCGATGGCCGCTGTTTCCACCTGACCGATCC
>JBAVIQ010000435.1:0-4559 GCA_049687035.1 Steroidobacteraceae bacterium | reverse complement strand
GCCATCAGCCGCTCGATGCCGCCGACGATGGATTCGACCAGGCCGCCGGTGTCGATCACGACGCAGGAGCGGCCCTCGTGCCGGACATAGCCGTACTTGCGGTCGCGGGTCAGGCCGGGCACGTCGGCGACGAGCGCGTCGCGCGTACGCGTCAGCGCATTGAAGAGCGTTGACTTGCCGACGTTTGGACGCCCGACCAAGGCGACGACTGGCAGCACATCAACGCCCCGCGGGCGTGCCGCTGCGATAGGCGACGACGCGGCCGCCTTCGTCGATCACATAGGCGCGATCACCGTCCGTGACCGGGGGCATGCTGATGCGCTCGCCGCCCGGATGCTCACGGGCGATGAACTTGCCGGAATCGCGGTCGAGCCAGTGCAGGTAGCCGTCGAAGTCGCCGACGATCACGGCGTTGCCGACGACGGCGGGCGCGCTCAGGCCACGGCGCTTGAGGCCGTCCTGCTGCCAGACCACCGCACCGTCACGACGACGCAGCGCAACGACGCTGCCGTCCGACGTGGCGACGTAAAGTTGCGTGTCGTCGAGCGCGGGTGCGCGGTAGCTGGAAAGATCGCGGCTCCACCAGATCTGGCCGGAGTCGAGTGCCAGCATGACGACTCGGCCCTGGTAGCCCGCGGCGAAACCGTCATTGCCATCTACCTGCACGGCGCTGTCGACGTCGGCGAGACGGTCGAGTTCCGAGCGGCCGCCCGGCGTCGTGACCTGCGCCTGCCAGGCGACATCGCCCGAGGCGAGCACGAACGCGACGACCTTGCCCGAATCGAATCCGGCGACGACATTGTCCTTCGCGAGCACGGGCGGCGCAGTACCGCGCAACGACAACTTCGGCACCGGCTCCTCGCCGGTCCACTGCGATTTGCCCGTCAAGGCATCGAGCGCGTGCACGCGGCCATCGACAGAGCGCACGATGACGCGATCGCCCGTGACCAGCGGAGCGGCCAGCACTTCGCTGCTGACCGACACCTTCCACAAGACCTTGCCCGACGCGACGTCGAGCGCGATCACCTGGCCGTCGCTCGTGCCGACTGCCACGACGCTGGCGCCGGCCCCCGGACCCGCGGCCAGGTCGGCCTTCGTATCCTGCGACCATTTCGCCCGACCCGAGGCCGGATCGAGCGCTACCACTTCACCATCACGTGCCGCGGTGTAGAGCACGCCGCGATCGAGCGCGAGGCCGAGCGCGAGACGCAGTTTTTCACCGCCGCCGCCAACGCCCGTATCCCACACCTTCTGGACCGCGAGCGTCGGCTTCAGGTCCACCAGCTCGGCGGGCGGTTCCACGCCCTTCTTGTCCTTGTCGCACCCGGCGATCAGGACCAGCAGGCTCGCTACACAGGCGGCTGCGACCAGTGATGGACGACGGCATTTCATGGCTTGGCGCCTGCCACCGGAGCAACCGCCGACGGCGTAGTGGCAGCTGGCGCCACAGCCGGCGCAGCGGCCGCGACCGTCGCGGGCAGTGCATCGCGCTTCAGTTCCACGTACTCGCGATCGAACGCCTGGGCCTGGACCGAGGTCGTTGCGGCAAGGGCCGAATCGTAGGCCTGGCGTGCGCCGGCGATGTCGCCCTTGGCCGCGAGCACGTCACCGCGGATTTCGTGGAAGACCGGCGTGAAGGAACCGGCGTTCGCGACATCCAGCAGCTTGAGCGCGTCGTCGTGCTTGCCCTGCTCGGAGAGCACTCGGGCAAGGCGTGATTGTGCGATCAGGCGCAGCTCGGGATCGCGCGAGGATTCGGCCACCGTGCGCAGGCGCTTCGTGGCCTCATCGAGGTCGCGTGTATCCACCGCAAAGCGCGCGAGCGCCAGGTCGGCCTGGTCGGCGTACGGCGAATTCGGGTGCAGGCCACGCAGGGCACCCGCCTTCTTCGCGGCCGCGTCCTTGTCGTTCTTGCTGAGCGAGTCGAGCACGGCGACGTACGACGCCTCGTCCTGCTCGGACGCATTCAGCTGCGACTTCTGCCAGTACTGCCAGCCGGCCAGGCCGCCGAGGCCGAGGGCGATGCCGCCCACGATCCAGAGCCAGTTCTCGGCCCAGAAGCGCCGCAGTTGTTCTTCGCGTTCGTTGTCTGAGAGGTCTTCCACTTCACCCACTCCATCTGCCGTCCCGCCGGGACGGCTCGCTGTGATTATGCCGGCTACGCCTGCAGTTCCCGGCCGAGTTCCGCTGCAAGCTCATCGAACGAAACTTCGCGCTGCGCCGCTTCCCGGCCCCGCAATGCCTTGACCGCCGCGACCCGCCGCGACGCTTCGTCGTCGCCGACGATGACCGCCAGGCGGGCACCGCTCTTGTCCGCGCGTTTCAGCTGCGACTTGAAGCTGCCGCCGCCGCAATTCGTTTCCAGGCGCAGACCCGGCGCGCCGTCGCGGATGCGCTCGGCGAGCCCGAGCCCCGCCGCTTCCGCCGCGGGACCGGCCAGGACCAGGTAGACGTCCGGACCGCCTTCGTCCCCGGCGAGTCCCTGCAGCCGCATCAGCTCGACGATACGATCCTGACCCATGGCCCAGCCGATGGCCGGCACTGCCTCGCCACCGAGCTGCGCGACGAGGCCGTCGTAGCGGCCGCCCGAGCAGACCGCGTCCTGCGAGCCGAGGTCGGTCGTTACCCACTCGAACACCGTGCGCGAATAGTAGTCGAGCCCGCGGACCAGGCGCGGATTGACCACGAAGTCGATGCCGGCCCCGGTGAGCTGTGAACAGAGGGTCGCGAAATGCGCGGCTGATTCCGGATCGAGGTGATCCGTGATCAGGGGCGCACCCGCGATGACTGCAGCCAGCGCAGGATTCTTGCTGTCGAGGATGCGCAGCGGATTGCCTTCGAGCCGACGCGTGCTGTCCGCGTCGAGCAGGGCCGCGTGCGCCCGGAAATACTCGACGAGCTTCGCGCGATACACGACACGCGACGCCGGCGTACCGAGTGAATTGAGGTTCAGCTTGAGTCCGCGCAGACCGAGCACGCGCCACAGGCGGGCTGTCATCAGGATGAGTTCGATATCGACGTCCGGGCCAGGGTAACCGAGGGCCTCGACGTCGATCTGGTGGAACTGGCGATAACGGCCCTTCTGCGGCCGCTCGTAGCGGAACATCGGTCCCATCAACCAGACCTTCTGGCGCTGGTTGTGCAGCAGGCCATTCGACATGCAGGCGCGGACGATGCCCGCCGTCGCTTCGGGCCGCAGCGTGAGCGAATCGTCGCCACGGTCCCTGAACGTGTACATCTCTTTTTCGACGATGTCGGTGAACTCGCCGATTGAGCGCTTGAAGAGCTCGGTGCGCTCGAGCAAGGGCAGCCGGATTTCACGGTAGCCATACTGCGCGAAGATTTCGCGGGCCGCGCGTTCGAGCAGCTGCCACGCCGCCGTCTGGTCGGGCAGCACGTCGTTCATGCCGCGGACGGCCTGCAGGGTTTCACTCATCGTTCGGTCACCGGGTTCAACGCAGCGACCCGTCCGGACCGATGCTGAGACGCGCGAGCGCCGGCCCTTGCGCACGCGGCAGGGCCGGCAGCACGCGGCCATTGACGGTCACCGTGACGGATGCAGCATTGCCGATGGTGACGCTCAGGGGAGCGGTCGCCGTGAGCGTGCGTTCGGTCCCGGCCTTGCCGAGATCGTAGAGCACCGCTTTGCCGGAGCCGTCGAACACCTCGACCCAGGAATCGGCAGAGAACCGCAATTGCAGCTTGACCTGGCCGGGTTGCAGCGCGATCGGTGCAGCTGCAGCGGCCGGCGCAGCGGCAACGCTGGGCGGAGACTCGGCTGATCCTGCGATCACCGGAGCCGACGCCCCAGCGGGCGACTGCATGGTCGTGGCAGGCACTTCCTGCAGAACCGGTGAAGTGGACTCTTCCTGGGTCGTGTCGACCCACGGCAGGCCGTGCTCAGAGACGTACGCGACGAGTGCCGAGGCGATGAAGAACGTCGCTGCCCCGCCGACGACCCAGGGCCAGCGCGGCTTGCCGCGCACGGGAGCCATTTCGAGCCGCGACTTCGGCACCAGCAAAGGTTCACCGAGCTGCTGTTTGGAGTGCTCGTACAGCGACACGATCTCGTCCTCGTCGAGTCCAAGCATCGTGGTGTAGCGGCGCAAGTGCCCCTTGACGAAGACCGGCGCGCCGAGCGCGGCAAAGTCATTCGCTTCGAGGTGCGCAAGCACCATCGCGTCGAGATTCAGCGATTCCGCCGCCTGCTGGTGGCTGATGCCCTGCGCTTCACGCTCACGTCGCAGGCGCGCGCCCGGGCTCGAGGGGAGCTCGGTGACATCGGCGTCGGGCGGATTCATGGCTTCGCCCGTTCCGCTTCGAAGAGCCGCGCGGCTTCCTCGGACGTCGGAAACTCGTTCTTCAGGCGCTGCGAATAACGCGCGGCCTGCGCGGCATCACCTAGCCCCAGCTCGATGTTGCGGCCGAGCCAGAGCGTCGCCGCTGTCACCGGTGCGACGGCGGTGTAGCGCTCGAGGAACGCGCGTGCCTGCAGCCCATTGCCGCCTTCCTGCGCGAGCTCCGCCATCTGCATCAGCGCATCGGGTTGCTTCGGGTTG
>JBAVIQ010000434.1:0-3714 GCA_049687035.1 Steroidobacteraceae bacterium | reverse complement strand
AGGCAGGTCGCCGCCACCTGCAGGCGCGTCGCGCCGAGCCAGGTGTTGGCGACCTCGAAGCCCTGGTGCACCTCGCCGAGTACCGCGGCGCGCGGCGCGCGGCAATCGTCGAATTCGAGGATGCAGTTGTTGTAACCGCGGTGCGAGACGTTGCGGTAGCCGTCGCGCACGGTGAAACCCGGATGCCCCATGTCGATCAAGAACGCGGTGAGCGTCGCGCGGGAGCCGCGGGCCTCCTGCGTGGTGCCCGTTGCAGCGAACAGGATCACGAAGTCGGCATGGTCGGCGTGGCTGATGAAGTGCTTGGTGCCGTTGATGACGAAGTCGCCGCCCTTCTCGACCGCCGTGGTCTTGATCGCGCGCAGGTCTGACCCTGCACCCGGCTCGGTCATCGCAAGGCAATCGACGCGCTCGCCACGAACGGCAGGCAGCAGGTAGCGGTCGCGCTGTTCGCCCACGCACGCCAGCAGGATGTTCGACGGCCGGCCCACGCAGTTGTAGTGCAATGCATAGCTGGTCCGGCCCAGCTCCTTTTCGTAGAGCGTCCAGGTGACCGTGTCGAGCCCGCCGCCGCCGACATCAGCCGGCATGTTGGCCGCGTACAGGCCGGCATCGATGGCCCTGGCCTGTAGTTCCCGCTGCAGGTCGTCGCGCAGCACACCGGTGCGCTCGATCTCGGCCTCGTGTGGGTAAAGCTCCCGTTCGACGAACTCGCGTGTCGTCCTGATGATCAGCTGTTGTTCGTCGGTGAGAGTGAAGTTCATTGGCGTATCGACCGTTCAGCGTGATTTGGAATGTTCTCGCGCACCGCGCTGCCGACGCTTCGGCAGACCCGTCGGTTCGGCGCGGCCTGCGCGCTCCGCCCAGCGCTGCAGCATCTGCAGCTGCAAGCCCAGCTGCTCGACCTGCCGTGCCGCGGGCCAGTCCGCGGGGCTCGTCACGGCACTGGCCGTCAGCCCGTTGATGAACGTCATGATCGAGACCAGCACCTGGGCCCGCACGGCCGGCGGCCACTGCGCGGACTGCGGCCAGTGCGTGGCGATGCACTTGCGAAAAAGTTTCGCGTATTCGCGGTGCACCCAGGCATTGATCCGTCGCGCCTCGGCATCGGTGGACACCTGGCCCCAGAAAGCAGTCCAGAACGCGCACTCGGTGAAGCGCGGCTTGTCGAGCGGCAGCGCCTCGGACAGGACCGCGAGCAGGTCCTGTCCGTGGCTGCCCGCCTCGTCCAGCCTGGCTTCGATGCGCATCAGGCTGAGCCGCAGCGCCGCCAGGATGATGTCCTGCTTGGACGCGAAATAATGCGGCAGCATACCGGTCGTGTAACCGGCGGCGCGCGCAATCCGGACCACCGTTGCCTGCTCGAAGCCGTGACTCGCGACCACGACGCAGGCGGCCTGCGCGATCTGCTCGCGTCGTTGCTCATGATCGACCGCCTTCGGCATGGCTCGTTACTGCACTCGCGGGCCGACGCGCCGGCCGGCCTCCGCGGGCCTCGGCAAGGACGCGTGCGATTCCGCCAGCCGCTCGAGCTTGCCGCGGACGCCGCCGTCGATGGGCGCCGCCTTGTAATTCGCAGTGTCCACGTGCAAGTGCATCTGCTCCGCTGTAGCGAGCAGCGCCGTATCGCTGGTGCGGAGCAGCCGGTGAAAGACGTGCAGCCGCTTCTCGTCGAGCGACAGGATCTGCGTCGTGACCTCGAGCGGCTCGTTGCAGTGCGCCTCGGCCTTGTGCACGACGTGCGATTCGACCGTGTAGAACATCCGCGATGTGGCTCGGTAGCCCTCGTCGATGCCCACGCTCCGGTACAGCGCGTCCATCGCGTCGCCGAAGACCTGCACGTAGCGGGAATCGGTCATGTGGCCGTTGTAGTCGATCCACTCGGGGCGCACGTGGGTACTGAATGTGCACAGCGGTTGCGCGTCCACCGCGGTCTGTCCGCCCGCACCGCGCCCCGCATCGACGTAAAGCCGTTGCTCGAGCGCACGCAACGTCGACCCGGCCCCGATGTCGAACTGGCGCAGCACCTGCTGGATCGCCACCAGGTAGTCGTCGCGCAGGCGCTCGATCTCGCGGATCGAGCGGCCCGCAGCCTGTGCCTGCGTGCCTTCCACCATCCGGTCGATCAGCGTCCCGGTGAGCTCCGGGGCTTCGAGCCGGGTCCACGGCCACTTCAGGCACGGGCCGAACTGCGCCAGCATGTGCCGCATGCCGGACTCGCCGCCGGCGAGGTGGTAGATCAGGCTCGTGCCCATGCCCGCCCAGCGCAGGCCCGGGCCGTAGACGATCGACTCGTCGAGTTCGCCCGTGGTCGCGACGCCGTCGTTGATCATGTGCAGGATCTCGCGCCACAGCGCTTCCTGCAGCCGGTCGGTCAGGTGCCCCGGCACTTCGTGGCGCACGTGCAGCGGGTGCATGCCGATGTAGCGGAAAAACTCTTGCGCCGCGTCGATCGTCTGCGGCGCCGTCCGCTGTCCGCCCACCAGCTCCACGAGCGGCAACAGGTACACCGGATTGAACGGATGCGCGACGCAGAACCGCTCGGGCGCGCGCAGGTCGCGCTGCAGGTCGGTCGGCGTCAGTCCCGAGGTGCTGGAGGCGATGATCACGTCCGGCGCCGCGTGCCGGCTGATCTCGGTCAGGACTTTCTGCTTCAGCTCGAGCTGCTCCGGGACGTTTTCCTGGATGAAATCTGCCCGGCCCGCCATCTCGGCCGGGCTCGTCGTGAACGAAAGCACGCCCTTGGGCGGAAGTGGCGCCAGCGTCAGGCGCGCGAGCGCCGGCTCGGCGTTGGCGATCGCATCGCGCAACCACCCTTCCATCTCGGACTTCACGTCCGCCGCGACGACGTCGATGCCGAAATGCAGCGCGCGCGCAGCCCAGCCCGCGCCAATCACGCCCGTTCCGAGCAACCCGAGGGTCCTTACTGCGCGCATCCTGGGCTCCCGTTGCCGTCATTCACAACCGCGCAACGCGGTTCCCGCGACGACGCGTTTTGTCACAGCCATAATATAACACGCGGCCACGGCCCGCCCCCGCCCCGCACGACCTGCGCTAGACTGCGCCCCGGCTCGCCAACTGAGCTCACGGTGCCGGATGGACAGCGGTCGCTTGCTCGAGCAGCACACCATCGACTACATCCCGCTCGCCGAAAGGCGGGGCAAGGTCTGGCACCTGTGGCCGATCTGGTTCGCGGGCGATGCACACCTTGCGACGCTTGCCGTCGGCGTGATCGGCCTCGCCCTCGGCGCCAACCTGCTCTGGACGACGCTCGCCGTCGTCGGCGGCTGCGCGCTCGGCACGGTCTTCATGGCCTTCCACTCGACGCAGGGGCCGCAGCTCGGGCTGCCGCAGCTGATCCAGTCGCGGCCGCAGTTCGGCTATTACGGCGCGCTGCTGGTCTGGGTCGTCGCGCTCGTAGCGTACATCGGCTACAACGCGTTCAACCAGGTGCTCGTGTCCGGCGCTGTCCGTCAGCTGGCCGGACGTGAGGTCGCGAGCGACCCGATCGTGATGGTCGCCTTTGCGCTGCTGGCCGCGGCGATCGCCGCGGTCGGCTACCACTGGATTCACCGGGCGCAGCGCTGGGTTGCCTACGTCACGATCGCAATGCTGCTGGTCTTCACGGCCGGTGCGGGCAGGGCCCTGCACCTGCCGGCCGACGCATGGCGGCTCGGTGAGTTTCCCGCCATTCCGTTCCTGGTGCAGTTCTTC
>JBAVIQ010000433.1:0-3013 GCA_049687035.1 Steroidobacteraceae bacterium | reverse complement strand
GCATGAACGGCGCTCATGCAGCCACCTCCAGCAGGCGCACGAGGCGCCGATCGAGTTCGTCATGCACGTGCCGCGCCAGGGCGGGTTCATCGACGCGCGTCAGCACGGCGCCGGCAAACGCCCGCGTCAGGGCACTGCGCGCTTCGGGCTCGCTGGGTCCACGCGACCGCAGGTAGAACAGGGCATTCGGGTCCAGCTGCCCCGTGGTCGTGCCATGGCTGCACTGCACGTCGTCCGCATAAATCTCGAGGTCGGGCTTGGTGTCGATCTCGGCACCCGGCGTCAGCAGCAGGTTGCGGTTGACCTGGCGCGCATTCGATTTCTGCGCACCTTCGTGCACGATCGCCTTGCCGTTGAACACGCCGCGACCCTTGTTTGCGGCGATGCCGCGGTAATCCTGGAGACTCGTGGTCCCGGTCGCATGATGGCCGACGTGGATGTGCGAATCGAGGTGACGCGAGCCGTCCGCGAGGAACACGCCCGTGATTTCCGTCGCCGCGGCGCGGCCGTCCAGGCTGACGTTCGTGTCGAGGCGCGCCAGTGCGGCACCGAGCTGCGAGTCGCGCATCACGAACGTGGCATTCTCGCCGACGCGGGTCTCAATCCGTTCGATGTGGAATGCACGCTCACCCTGACGCTGCAGTCGATACAGCGTGAGGTGCGCGCCGGCGCCGAGCTCGATGTCGAGCACGGCATTGGTGAAATGTTCGTGCGCGCCATCGTCGACGTGGTCGATCAGCAGGCGTGCGCGGCTGCCGGCCGCCATGCGCACGGCGATGCGGGGGCTCGCAAGCGTTGGTCCCGCGCCCATCGTTATCAACGTGAGCTGCAGAACGTCGTCGCTCTGCTGGCCCGTCGTTGTGGACAGCAGCAGCGGGCCGATAGTCAATGCAGCGTTGAGCGCTGCGAAGCGTTCAGTGCCACCGCCGGGAAGCGCACGCAGCAGCTGTTCCTCCGACGCGGCCGTCAGCGTGCCGAGCGTGAAGCCGCCGAGTGAAGCCGGGATGCTGCCAACCACCGAGCCGTTTGCAAGCACGAGCCGCTGCGCGACGAACGCAGCCGGCACATCGACCGGCGTCGTCGTCGGAGTGGCCGGTACGAACCGGCGCGATTCGAGACGACGGAGGCTCGTGTACTTCCAGGCCTCTTCCCGCGCGCCGGGGAATCCGAGTTCCGTAAAGCGCTCCATCGCCGCCACACGACGCGTGGCGGCCCCGCCCAGCACGGAGTGCAGCCGCTCGAACGCCGCGCGGTAGTGCACGGTGGCAGGGGAGGGAGCAACGGCGCTCATGCGGCGCTCTCCTCCTGCTTCACCCAGTCATAGCCGCGCCTTTCGAGTTCGAGCGCGAGCGACTTGTCGCCCGTGCGCAGGATGCGGCCGTCCGAGAGCACGTGCACGAAGTCGGGTTCGATGTAATCGAGCAGCCGCTGGTAATGCGTGACCATCACGATGGCGCGCTCCGGCGCGCGCAGGCTGTTGACGCCCGTCGCCACGACACGCAGTGCGTCGATGTCGAGTCCGGAATCCGTCTCGTCGAGCAGCGCAAGCCTGGGCTCCAGTACCGACATCTGCAGGATCTCGTTGCGCTTCTTCTCGCCGCCCGAAAACCCTTCGTTGACGCCGCGGCTCAGGAAGCTCTCGTCCATCTGCATGAGCTTCATCTTGTCCTTGATCAACGCCAGGAACTCAAAGGCATCGAGTTCGGGCAGGCCGCGCTGCTTGCGCACCGCGTTGAGCGCCGCCTTCAGCAGGTAGGCGTTGTTCACGCCTGGAATTTCAACGGGGTACTGAAAAGCCAGGAACACGCCGCGACGCGCGCGTTCTTCAGGCTCGAGCGCGAGCAGGTCGTCGCCCAGGTAGTGGACGGTGCCCCTCGTGACTTCATAGCCGGCGCGGCCTGCCAGCACGCTTGCGAGCGTGCTCTTGCCGGAACCGTTCGGTCCCATGATGGCGTGCACTTCGCCGGGCTTCACCTCGAGGTTGACGCCCTTCAGGATCTTGCGAACGCCGATCTGGGCGTGCAGGTCGCGGATGCTGAGCATGACTGTTGTTCTCTTGGGACGCAGATCAGCCGATGGAGCCTTCGAGGCTGACTGCGAGCAGATTCTGGGCTTCCACGGCGAACTCCATCGGCAGTTCCTTGAAGACCACCTTGCAGAACCCGTTGACGATCATGTTCACCGCGTCTTCCTCGGACACGCCGCGGCTGCGGCAATAGAAGAGCTGGTCGTCGGCGATCTTCGAGGTGGTGGCCTCGTGCTCGACGACGGCGGACGGGTTCTTGATCTCCATGTACGGAAACGTGTGCGCGCCGCACTTGTCGCCCATCAGCAGTGAGTCGCACTGGGTGAAATTGCGCGCACCTTCGGCCGACGGCAGTACTTTCACCAGGCCGCGATACGTGTTCTGGCCCCGGCCCGCCGAAATGCCCTTGGAGACGATCGTGCTGCGCGTATTGCGCCCGATGTGAATCATCTTGGTGCCGGTGTCGGCCTGCTGGTAGTGGTTCGCCAGCGCGACCGAGTAGAACTCGCCGACCGAGTTGTCGCCGGTCAGCACGCAGCTTGGGTATTTCCAAGTGATGGCCGAGCCGGTCTCCACCTGTGTCCAGCTGATGCGCGAACTGGCGCCGCGGCATTCGCCGCGCTTGGTGACGAAATTGTAAATGCCGCCGACGCCGTTTTCGTCGCCGGGGTACCAGTTCTGTACCGTCGAATACTTGATGTTCGCGTCCTTGAGCGCGACGAGTTCCACCACGGCGGCGTGCAGCTGGTTCTCGTCGCGCATGGGCGCCGTGCAGCCTTCGAGGTAACTCACGTGGCTGCCTTCGTCGGCGATGATCAGCGTGCGCTCGAACTGCCCGGTGTTGGCGGCGTTGATGCGGAAGTACGTCGAAAGCTCCATCGGGCAGCGGACGCCCTTCGGCACGTAGACGAACGAACCGTCCGAGAACACCGCCGAATTCAGGGTGGCAAAGTAGTTATCCGCATAAGGGACGACGCTGCCGAGGTA
>JBAVIQ010000432.1:0-3297 GCA_049687035.1 Steroidobacteraceae bacterium | reverse complement strand
GTCCGATGCGTCGTCCAGCATCACCTGCACGAGGCGACGCTTGAGCGGTCCGGCAGCCTTCTGTGCCAGCAGCGCTTCACGACCGACGAAGCCGCCCGGCTTGTCCCAGGCCACCGTGAAACCGAGTCCGGCATCGAGCGGCGTGTCCTCGTCGCCGATGTCGTGGCTCCAGTGCTTGTAGCCCTTCTCGACGCGGCAGGCGCCCATCGCGTGGTAGCCGGCGAGTGTCAGTCCGAACGGCGCACCGGCTTGCAGCAACTGCTCGTAAACGTCGAGGCAGTGCTCGGCAGGCAGGTACAGTTCCCAGCCGAGTTCGCCGACGTAGGTGATGCGGCTCGCCCGCGCGCGCGCATAGCCGATCTCGATCTCGCGCGACTGGCCGAATGGATGCACGTCGTTCGAGAGATCGGCGCCGGACACCGTCTGCAGCAGTTCGCGACTGCGCGGGCCCATGATGCCCAGCATGGCGATGCCGGACGTGACGTCGGTCACCGTGCAGTGCGCGCCAGGCTGTGCCTCGATCGCCCGCCGCAGCCACGCCAGGTCACGCGTCTGGCAGATCGCCGAGGTGACGACCATGTACTCGCGCTCCGCGAGCCGAGTGATCGTCAGGTCGGCTTCGATACCGGCCCGGTCGTTGAGCCACTGCGTGTAGACGATGCGTCCCGGTGGCACGTCGACGTTCGCAGTCGAGAGCCTGTTCAGCACCGCGCAGGCGTCGCGGCCCTGCACGATGAACTTGGCGAAACAGGTCTGGTCGAACAGCGCGACGGCGTCACGGACCGCCTCGCATTCGGCGCGGCAGGCATCGAACCAGTTCTGGCGGCCGTACGAATACTCGTAGCGTGGGCTCGAGCCCGGCGTCGAATACCAGTTGGGACGCTCCCAGCCGGCGGTCTCGCCCATGCAGGCGCCCGCGGCGACCAGTCGATCGTGCAACGGCGTGCGGCGCACACCGCGCGCGGTGGCGTACTGGTAGTACGGCCAGTGCATCGCGTAGAGCAGGCCGAGCGTTTCGGTCGTGCGATCGTGCAGGTAGCGCTTGTTGGCCTGGAACGACACCACGCGTCGCACATCGACGTCCGCAAGGTCCATCGGTGGCCGACGGTCGCGAATCCAGTCGGCGACGACCTTGCCCACGCCGCCGCTGGCAGCGATGCCGACAGAATTGAATCCGGTGGCGACGAAGAGGTCGCGAACCTCGGGCGCCTCGCCGATGTGATAGCGGTCGTCCGGCGTGAAGCTCTCGGGACCGTTGAAGAACAGGGCGATGCCTGCGGAGCCCAGTGCCGGCACACGTCGTACCGCGGCTTCGAGGATCGGTTCGAAGTGATCGTAGTCTTCGGGCAGCGAATCGAAGCAGAAGCTCTCGGGAATGCCCCGCATACCCCACGGCTTGGCCACGGGCTCGAAACACCCCATGAGCAGTTTGCCCGCGTCTTCCTTGTAGTACGCGCATTCGTCCTGCACGCGCAGGACGGGCAGGTTGCCAGGCAAGCCGTCGATGGGTTCGGTGACAATGTAGAAGTGTTCCGCGGCGTGCAGCGGCAAGGCCACGTTGATGTCGGCCGCCAGGCGATGCGACCACATGCCGGCGCAAAGCACGACGGTGTCCGTTGCGATGTAGCCCGATTCGGTCTCGACGCCGACGGCGCGACCTTGCTCGACGCGGATGCGTTCGACCTTCGTGTTCTCGAAGATTTTCGCGCCACGCTGCTTGGCGCCCTTGGCGAGCGCCTGTGTCGTGTCGATCGGGTTGGTCTGGCCGTCCTTGGGCAGGAAGATGCCGCCGACCACGTCGCCGACTTCGAGCAGCGGCCAGCGTTCCTTGATCTCGCCCGGCGTGAGTTCGTCGATGCGCAGGCCGAAGGTCTTGCCCATCGACGCGCCGCGTTTCAGCTCCTCCAGCCGTGCGGCCGTCTTGGCCACGCTGATGGAGCCGTTCTGCTTGAACCCGGTCGCCTGGCCGGTCTCGGCCTCGAGCGAGTGGTACAGGTCAGCCGTGTACTTGGCGAGTTCGGTCAGGTTGCGCGTCGCGCGCAACTGGCCCACCAGGCCGGCTGCATGCCACGTCGTGCCGCAGGTGAGCTGCTTGCGTTCGAGCAGCACCACGTCGGTGATGCCGATCCGAGTCAGGTGGTAGGCGATCGAGCATCCCGCGATGCCGCCCCCGACAATGACGACGTTGGCGTGTCCCGGAAGTGCCATCGGTTCCAACCCCGATCAGCGCGAGCCGACTCGTCGCGTGGCCGCCGATCCGGCCGGCGGCAGCATGTGCGCCCGGTCGAGCTTCACCGGGAAGCGACGGCGGATTTCGGCATCGACGGCTTCGGTGATGTGCGAAGGGAAGTTGTGGCCGAGGATTTCCTCGACCTTGGCCATAGCGCGCTGCGCAACGTCGAGCGCGCCCTGTTCGTTCCATTCGTTGGGGCTCTTGCGGTCGCCGACGCCGGGGTAGAGGTATTCGGTCTGCATCAGCTGCAAGGTCTGGTCGCTGCCGAGGAAGTGACCCGGACCGTTGAGGCACACGTCCTTGATCGTCTCGAAGGACAAGCGTTCGTCGTTCACTTCGATGCCTTTGATCGTGCGCTGGGTGGCGCCGATGATGTCGTTGTCGATCACGAGGCTCTCGAGCGAGAAGCCGAGCAGGCTCGCGTGCATGCCGGCCGATTCGTAGATCATGTTCGCGCCCGCATTGCCGACCAGGGCGTGGTTGAGCGCCTTCTCGGCGCCCGCCTGGCCGTCGGGCAATTTCGAGTCCGTCATGCCGGACGCCGTGCCGCCCGTCAGGTCGTAGAAGTGTGCCATCTGGCCGGCCGCGGCGGAGAGCAGCGCCTGCTCGGGGCTGCCGCCTGACATTGCGCCCGTGCGCAGGTCGGACACGAAGCACCAGGTCCCGAAGATCGCCGGGTGGCCCGGCTTGATTGCGTTGACGTAGACGAGGCCCGCGAGGACTTCCGCCACTTCCTGGGCGAGTGCGCCCGCAAGAGCCGCTGGTGCGGTCGCACCGGCCTGGCCGGCCGAGAGCAGCAGCACCGGCATGCCACCACGGACCGCGACCTCGAGGCACTTGCAGGCATCGGTCGCGAACTTCATCGGCGGTACGACGAAACAGTTCGACTGGCTCACGAACGGACGCTCGCGCCACTGCTGCTCGCCACCGGCGACCAGGTGCAGCATCTCGAGCGACGCCTCGACATGCTCCGGCTGCACCCAGCTGCTGCCGACGTGCTTCGTCGTCGACGACACGGCGGCGTAGCAGGTGTTGAAGTCCATCTCGAACGGGTCGGGGATGTC
>JBAVIQ010000431.1:0-2255 GCA_049687035.1 Steroidobacteraceae bacterium | reverse complement strand
GGGCAGGTCTGTGTAGACGGGGCACGAAAGAATACCACGTGACCCCCGCAGCGCACTCGGCCCCACGCGGACCGGTGCGGTCGCAACGAACCTAATTGCGCGTCAGGCCTGGCTCGCCCTGCAGCCGGTATTCCCAGTCCAACTGATTGCGGACAATCGTCTCCAGGTCGTCGAATCGCGGCGCCCACCCCAGCACCTCGCGGATTCTTTCGGCACGCGCAACGAGGGACGGCGGATCACCGGCTCGGCGCGGGCTCTCGACGACCGGCAGCGACCGGCCGCCGTTGATGCGCTCCACCATCTTCACGACTTCGCGCACACTGTAGCCATGGCCGTACCCGCAGTTGAGCGTGGTCGACGCGCCGCCGCTGTCCAGGTAATCGATCGCGCTCAGGTGCGCCGAGGCTAGGTCCTCGACGTGGATGTAGTCGCGCACTCCGGTACCGTCCGGCGTCGGATAGTCGGTGCCGAAGATCGACAGCGAGGGTCGGACGCCGGCGGCCACCTGGCACGCCACCTTGACGAGCAGCGTCGCCGCCGGCGCGCTGTGACCGATGCGCCCGCCCGGGTCGCTGCCCGCAACGTTGAAATAGCGCAGCACCACGTAACGCAGTTTCGACGATGCCGCAGCGAGGTCGCGCAGCATCCACTCGCTCATGAGCTTCGACGTGCCGTACGGATTGATCGGCGCAGTCGGTGAGTGTTCGCTGGCGAGACCCTCGGCGGGAATTCCGTAGACCGCGGCCGTCGATGAGAACACGAAGCGGCGCACGCCCGCGGTGTCGCATTGTTCGAGCAGGTTGCGCGTCGCGCAGGTGTTGTTGCGGTAGTACTTGAGCGGGTCGGACACCGACTCCGGCACGATCGTGTGCGCTGCGAAGTGCAGCACCGTGTCGATGGCATGGTCCCGCAGGACTCGCGCCACGAGCTCGCGATCGCTGGTGTCGCCGACGATCAGCGGCGTGCCAAGCACGGCGCTGCGGTAACCCGTCGAGAGGTTGTCGAGGACCACGACGCGCTCGCCGCGCTCGACGAGCTGGCGGACCGTGTGACTGCCGATGTAGCCGGCGCCGCCGGTGACGAGAATGGAAGCAGATGACACGTGATGACCTTGCTTGTTGACTCAATGACGTGGGAGACAGGACCCGCTCAACCGCGCAACCGTCCGGCGACGAGGCGCGCGAGATACTGCGCGAAGGGTTCGCTCAGGCTCGCGTGCTTCAAGGCGTACTCGACCGTCGCTTCCAGGTAGCCGAGCTTGGAGCCGCAATCGTAACGCTTGCCCTCGAAAGCATAGGCATAGACCGGCTCGTCGGCCATCAGCGCAGCGATTCCGTCCGTCAACTGGATTTCGCCTCCGGCACCTCGGCCGATGGCCGCGAGCTTGCTGAAGATGGCCGGCGTGAGAGCATAGCGGCCAACGACCGCCAGCGTCGATGGGGCTGCCGCCGGCTGCGGTTTCTCGATGATCGATTCGACGACCGATACGCGCTCGCTGAGCGGACGCGACTTCACGATGCCGTACTTGTCTGTCTCCGTCGGCGGTACGGTCTGGACACCGAGCACGCTGGCTTTGTACTGGCGATACGCGCGACCCATCTGCTGCAGGCAGGGGACGTCTGCGTCGATCAGGTCGTCCGCGAGATGCACGTAGAACGGTTCGTCGCCTACGGCAGGTCGGGCGCAAAGAACGGCATGACCGAGGCCGAGGGGTGCTGGCTGGCGGATGTAGATGCAACTGGCGCGCGCCGGCACGATTTCCCTGACCGCGTTGAGCAGTTCGGTCTTGCCCTGCGCCTGCAGCTCGGCCTCGAGCTCGTGGTCGGCGTCGAAATGATCTTCGATGGCACGCTTGGAATAGCCGGTCACGAATACCAGTTTTTCGACGCCAGCTGCGAGCGCTTCCTCGACGGCATACTGGATCAGCGGCTTGTCGACGATCGGCAGCATCTCCTTGGGGCTTGCCTTCGTCGCCGGGAGAAAGCGGGTTCCGCGTCCTGCCACGGGGAATACGGCGGTTCGAATGTCGGCCATCGGGGTGCTGGTTCGGCTTGTAGAGAAGGTCATTCTGCGCAGGCGGCAGTGCCCGTTCTGTGCGCAAGCTCGCAAAGTGCCCGGCTACGAGAACGGTTCTTCCATGGCCGAGACCTGCTCCCGCAGGTTCAGCACGTGCTGCTCCCAGTATTTCGGCTCCAGGAACCAGGGGAATGCGCGTGGAAAAGCCGGGTCGTCCCAGCGGCGGGCCAGCCATCCAG
>JBAVIQ010000430.1:0-7241 GCA_049687035.1 Steroidobacteraceae bacterium | reverse complement strand
CCTCCTCACCGTCGCACAGGTGCAGGAAACCCCGGATGTGCCCTGCGCCGTAGAGTTCTGCGCAGCGGTCCTCGAACTGGCGGATGCGCAGCATCTCGCGCAACAGGTGCAGCCCGCGTTCGCGCTCGAAGCCGCCTGGCAGCCCGCTCATGAGTCCCCCTCGAGCGTGGAGAGATCTCCTTCGGGCAGGCCGAGTTCGCGCGCGCGCAAGAGCCGGCGCATGATCTTGCCGCTGCGCGTACGAGGCAGCTGCGCCGCAAAGGCAATCTCCCGCGGCGCGACCGCCACGCCGAGCAGGCGCCTCGCATGCGCGAGCAGCTCGCGCTGCAGCGCCTCGCCCGCTTCGTACCCCGACTTGAGTTCGACGAACGCCTTGACGACCGATCCCGCAATCGGATCCGGTATGCCGATCACGCCGACCTGCGAGACGGCGGGATGCGTCATCAATGCGCTTTCGACCTCGAACGGGCTGATCAGGTGGCCCGCGGCCTTGATCACGTCGTCGGCACGCCCGACGAACCAGTAGTAGCCGTCGGCATCGCGCTGCGCGAGATCGCCGGAGAGATACCAGCCACCGCGGAAGCACTTGCGGTAGCGCGCCTCCTCGTTGAGATACCCGCGGAACATTGACGGCCAGCCGGGCCGCAGCGCGAGTTCGCCGACCTCGCCCGCTGCCTCGACGACGTCGACGCCGCCGTCCTCGCGTGGCCGGACGATGCCGGCCTCGACGCCCGGCACGGGGCGGCCCATCGAACCTGGCCGGATCGGCATGCAGGGGTAGTTGGCGATCATGATGGCGCCGGTCTCCGTCTGCCACCACGTGTCGTGGAATGGCAGGCCGAGCGCTTTAACGCCCCAGACGACCGCTTCGGGATTCAGCGGCTCGCCGACGCTCGCGAGATGACGGAGCGCCGGATACGTACGAGTCCTGGCTAGTTCGACGCCGGCCTTCATCAGCATCCGGATCGCCGTCGGCGCCGTGTACCAGACCGTGACGCGTTCGGTGTCGAGGATCTCGTACCAGCGCGGCGCGTCGAACTCCTCGCGGTCCACGATCATGCCGACGCCGCAGGCGAGCGGCGCGATCACGCCGTACGAAATACCCGTCACCCAGCCGGGATCGGCAGTGCACCAGTAGACGTCGCCATTCTGGAGATCCAGCGCCCATCGGGCCGTCGCCACGTGTGCGCTGACTGCAGCGTGAGCATGCAGCACCCCTTTCGGCTGGCCGGTCGTGCCGCTGGTGAAATGCAGCAGCGCGTAGTCGTCGGGCGCAGTGTGGACCGCAGCGAACTCGGTCGAGGCGGCGTCCATCGCGACTTCGAAATCCGCCGTACCCGCCGGCAGGTCGCCCGCGCCCGGAGTGCGGACCACGAGCACGTGCTCGAGTTGCGGGAGCTGGTCGCGGATCGGTGCGACCTTGCGGCGGTACAACAAGTCGGTCGTCACGAGCACCCGGACGGAGCCGAGCGACAGGCGTGCACGAACCGGCTCGGGGCCGAACGCGGAGAAGAGCGGGCAATAGACGGCGCCCTCTGCCAGCGTGCCGAGGACCGTCGCGTACAGCGCCGGCACGCGTCCCATCAAGGTCGCGACCCGCTCACCGCGCTGCACTCCGAGCTTCGACAGTACGTTGGCGAAGCGATGCGAGGCGTCGGCCAGGTCGCGGAAGCTCAGGTCTTGGGACGGCGCACCACGGGCGAGGAAGCGGATGGCGAGGCGCTCGCCCGACGCGCCGGCTGCGTGCCGGTCGACCGCTTCGAAGGCCATGTTGAGCGCGCCGCCGGGCAGGCCGGACAGCCATTGGTTGGCCTGCTCCCACGTGAAATCACGGCGGGCCTGTTCGTAGTCCATCAGGCAGGGCTCGCGGCGCAAGGCACCGCGGGGCTTGGCGATGGGCGACCAATCCATGCGGTCACCTCGGGTAGCCGGGTCTCGACGCTTGCAGGGTCACTGTAGGTGACGCCGCGCGCCGATTCATGCGGACTTTCCGCGAATCGAAAAAGGGGACATTCTCCTTTTCCCGACCCAAAGGGCGGAAAAGGCGAATGTCCGCAGTCGTCCCGGTCCCCGGCAGCGTGGAGGAACTGGCCGCGTTCGCGCGGCTGCAGGCGCGCTTGCCGGCGCTGTTCGAGCGGGTCTTCGGCGATCCGCTGGCGCCGCGCACCGTCGTAATCGTGCCCGGGCTCAGCATGGACCCGGACGTGCTGGCGAAAGTCGTCGGCGGACTGCACTACGAGGAACGTCAGCTGGCGATGTTGATGCTGCTGCGATTGCCGAACACGCGCATCGTGTTCGTCAGCAGTTCGCCGCTCGAACCCGCGATCGTCGACTACTACCTCGGCCTGCTGCCCGGCGTCCCGCTCGAAGCGTCACGACCGCGGCTGGTATTGCTGTCGGCCAGCGATGCCTCGCCGATGACCCTCACCCAGAAGGTGCTGGACCGGCCCCGGCTGCTCGAGCGAATCCGGCAGGCCATGGGCGATCCCGAGGACGCGCACCTCTCGTGCTTCAATGTCACGCCCGGCGAACGGACGCTCGCCGTGCGCCTCGGCATCCCGCTGTATGGCTGCGATCCGGGACTGCTGCAGCACGGCGGCAAGAGCGGCAGCCGCAGGATCTTCCGCGAGGCCGGCATTCCGTTGCCGGACGGCACGGAAGGCCTGTCGAGCGTGCCGGACCTGGCAGAATCGCTGGCGGCCCTGAAGTCGGGCAAGCCGGAGCTCATGCGCGCCGTCGTGAAGCTGAACGACGGCTTCTCCGGCGAAGGCAACGCGGTGTTCTCGTTCGCAGGCTGCCCGGCCGAGCGTGTGCGGCGCTGGGTCGAGGCCCACCTGCCGCTGAACCTCGCCTTCGAGGCGCGCGACATGCGCTGGGACCTCTACACCGCGAAGCTCGCCGCGATGGGCGGCATCGTCGAGGAGTGGCTCGCCGGCGAAGGTGCGCGCTCACCGTCGGTACAGCTGCGAATCACGCCGGTCGGCGGCCTCGAGGTGATTTCGACGCACGACCAGATCCTCGGTGGGCCCTCCGGACAGATCTTCCAGGCGTGCACGTTTCCCGCGGACCCAGCCTACGCGCGTGAGATCCAGCGACTGGCGCTGAGAGTCGGACGCGTGCTGCTGGCAAAGGGCGCGCTCGGGCGCTTCGGCGTCGATTTCGTGTCCATCCCCGCCGAGGACGGCTGGCGTCACGCGGCGATCGAGATCAACTTGCGCAAGGGCGGCACGACCCACACGTTCCAGATGCTGCAGTTCCTGACGCAAGGACACTATGACGCCGGGCGCGCGGAGTTCGTCACAACCGACGGCGGAGCCCGCAGTTACTACGCGACCGACAACGTCGTGAACCCGTTGTACCGTCGGCTGACCCCGGAGGACCTCGTCGAGGTGACCGACCGGCACGACCTGCATTTCGATGCGCAGCGGAACCGCGGCGTCGTGTTCACCCTGATTGGCGCGTTGTCGGAGTTCGGCAAAATCGGAATCATAGCGATCGACCGGGATCGCGCGAGTGCGCTTGCGATGTTCCGCAGCACCGTGCAGGTGCTGGACGCGGAAGCGGCCCGGGACTGAACCGCGACTTGACAGTCGGGGCCGCTTGTATCATTGTGATATCACTTTGTAATCAGCGGCGCCCGGCGGCGCCAGCAGCGGGAGACCTTAAGATGACCCAGCAGCCCATGTCGCGCACAGGCGAGATCGAGCGTCGTACCGTCAGTGGCTACGTCGGCCTTGGCATCGGCCTCGCGCTGCTCGCCGTTGCCGTGTTTTTCATCCTCAACGTTGGCGTCGCGGGGCCGCAGGCGCTGGTGATGGCGGCGCCACTGTTCATCCTCGGCGCATTCGTGCTGTCCGGGCTGTACATGCTGCAGCCGAACGAGGCCGCGATCCTGCTGCTGTTCGGCGCGTACAAGGGCACGGACCGGACGGAGGGCCTGCGCTGGGCCAACCCGTTCTACAAGAAGCAGAAGATCAGCCTGCGGGCACACAACCTCGCCAGCGACCGGCTGAAGGTCAACGACAAGCGGGGCAACCCGATCGAGATCGCAGCCGCGATCGTCTGGCGCGTGCAGGACACGGCGCAGGCGAGCTTCGACGTCGAGGACTACCAGGAGTACGTGCGCATCCAGGCAGAGGCCGCGGTGCGCCACCTCGCGTCGAGCTACGCCTATGACGAAGGCGAGGACCTGCACGAGGGCGAGATCACGCTGCGCGCCGGCCAGGATCGCGTCACGCAGTCGTTGATCCGCGAGCTCACCGACCGCTTCGACCAGGCCGGCATCTCGGTCGAGGACGCCAAGCTCACGCACCTCGCCTATGCGCCGGAGATCGCGCAGGTGATGCTGCGCCGGCAGCAGGCCGAGGCGATCATCGCCGCGCGCAGCAAGATCGTGCACGGCGCGGTCAGCATGGTGGAGATGGCGCTGAAGGGACTCAGCGAGCGCGACATCGTTCACCTCGACGACGAACGCCGCGCCGCGATGGTCAGCAACCTGCTGGTGGTGCTGTGCTCCGAGGGCGAGGCGCAACCGGTGATCAACACCGGAACGCTGTACACGTGAGCCGGCCGCGATGAGCCGGCCGCTCTACGAGCACACGCAGACCGGCTGGCCGATCCGGATCGCGTTCCTCACGCTGGCGTTCGGCCTGCTGGTACTGGCCGCATTGCCGGACTTCGACCAGATGCGTACACCACCGAGGTTGCTCGCGGCCGGTGTGGGCATCGCGGCGCTTTTCGGCTGGGTGTGGGGCTCGATGACGGTCCGCATCCAGGACGGCGCGCTTTGCATTCGGTTCGGACTGGGTTGGCCGCGCAAGACGGTGCCGCTGGCGGACATCTCCGCCGTGGAGGTTACCCGCACGTCGTTCATCGATGGCTGGGGCGTGCACCGGACTCGACGCGGCTGGCTGTACAACGTATCCGGCTACGATGCCGTGCTGCTGAAACTCTCCGGTGGCCGCAACCTGCTGGTCGGATCAGATGAGCCGCGTCGCCTCAAGGCTGCTCTGCAGCGCGCGGCTGCGCGCGCCTGATCGTGATCGTGGCCAGCCGCGACAAGAAGACATTCCTGCTGCGCATCGACCCGGAGCTGTGGGCCGACATGGAGCGGCTCGCCGCGGCCGAGTTGCGCAGCGTGAACGCGCAGGTTGAATTCCTGCTGCGCGAGGCGCTGGCCTCGCGCGGCGTCCGCTCGAAGACAGCCCGGAAGACCAGGCCCGGCCGGGACGACTAGGTCGACTGGCAGACCTGCAGCCGGCGCGGCGCCGGCCTATCGACGGCCCTTGCGCGCCGTCGACCTGGAGCTGACTTTCGCCTTGGCTTGCGGCAGGGCTTTCACCTTGGCCTTGGCCTTGGCCTTGGTCTTGGCCTTGGCCTTGGTCTTGGCCTTTGCCTTGGTCTTGGCCTTTGCCTTCGCGACGGGCTTCGCAACAGCCTTCGTCACGCGACCCTTGAGCCGCTTGAAGATCGCCGCGCCGAGTTCAGCTGGCGAACGAACCGTGGTGACGCGAGCAGCTTCGAGCGCTGCGAACTTGTCCGCCGCAGTGCCCTTGCCGCCGGAGATCACCGCGCCCGCATGACCCATGCGCTTGCCCGGGGGCGCCGTGACGCCGGCGATGTACGCAACGACCGGTTTCGATACGTGCTTGCGGATGTACTCCGCACCCGCCTCTTCGTCGCTGCCGCCGATCTCGCCGACCATGATGATGCCTTCGGTCTGCGGGTCGTTCTGGAAGAGTTCCAGCACGTCGATGAAGTTCATGCCGCGCACCGGGTCGCCGCCGATACCGACGCACGTGCTCTGGCCGAGGCCGACGTTGGTCGTCTGGAACACCGCCTCGTACGTGAGCGTGCCCGAGCGCGAAACGATGCCGACCTTGCCCTTCTGGTGAATGAAGCCCGGCATGATGCCGATCTTGCATTCTCCCGGCGTGATCACGCCGGGGCAGTTCGGGCCGACCAGTCGCGATTGCGAATCCTTGAGCGCGGCCTTCACCTTGACCATGTCGTTCACCGGAATGCCCTCGGTGATGCACACGATCAGTGCGATGCCGGCATCCGCCGCCTCGATGATCGCGTCGGCCGCGAACGGCGGCGGCACATAGATCATGGTGGCATTGGCTTCGGTTTTCGCGACCGCGTCGCGCACGGTGTTGAACACCGGCAGGCCGAGGTGCTTCTCGCCACCGCGGCCCGGCGTGACGCCGCCGACGATCCTGGTGCCGTAATCGAGGCAACCCTGCGAATGGAAGGTGCCCTGCTTGCCAGTGAAACCCTGGCAGATCACGCGCGTGTTCTTGTTGATCAGGATCGACATCGGTCAGTTCCTCGCGGCGGCCGCGACGACCTTCCTGGCGGCATCGGTCAGGTCGGTGGCAACGATCAGGTCCAGCCCGCTCTCGGCGAGCAGCTTGCGGCCCTGCGGCGCATTCGTGCCTTCGATACGGACGACGACCGGCAGGTGCAGGCCGAGGTCGCGCGCGGCGCCGATCACACCCTCCGCGATCATGTCGCAGCGAACGATGCCGCCGAAGATGTTGACGAGGATCGCCTTGACCTTCGGATTGTTGAGGATGAGCTTGAACGCAGTCGTCACGCGCTCACGCGTGGCGCCGCCGCCGACGTCGAGAAAGTTCGCTGGCGAACCGCCGTAGAGCTGGATGACGTCCATCGTGGCCATGGCGAGGCCAGCGCCGTTCACCATGCAGGCGATGTCGCCGTCGAGCGAGACGTAGTTGAGGTCCGCTTCGCCCGCGATCCGCTCCATCTCGTCTTCCTGCGAGGTGTCGCGCATCTCGACCAATGCCTGCTGGCGGAAGAGCGAGTTGTCTTCGATGCCGATCTTGCCGTCGAGGGCGATCACGTCACCGTCGCCGTTGACGATCAGCGGGTTGACCTCGACCAGGCTCGCGTCGCAGTCCATGTAGAGCTTGAACAGGCCGCGCGCGATCTGCTCGAACTGCGCGATCTGCTTGCCCTCGAGGCCCAGTCCGAACGCCAGCGTGCGGCAATGCGAACCCTGGATACCCGTGGCAGGGTGGATTTCGACGCGGATGATCTTCTCCGGCGTCCTGGCTGCGACTTCCTCGATGTCCATGCCGCCGGCGGCGCTGGCCATCAGGACCGGTTTGCCCGCCGCGCGATCGAGCACGAGGCTCAGATAGAGCTCGCGCGTCATCTGAAGGCCTTCTTCGACCAGGACGCGGCCGACGACGCGGCCTTCCGGGCCGGTCTGGTGC
>JBAVIQ010000429.1:0-8412 GCA_049687035.1 Steroidobacteraceae bacterium | reverse complement strand
GCATACCAGCGCATCAAGGACACGCAATACCCCGGCCTGAAGCCGGAGCAGCGCAAGCTCGTCGACAACGCGCTGCGTGACTTTCGGCTCGCGGGTGTCGCGCTCGCACCCGAGCGCAAGCAGCGCTTCCGCGAACTCATGGAGCGCCTGTCGACGGCGCAGGCGAAGTTCGACGAGAACGTGCTCGACGCCACCAATGCCTGGACGCGAGAGGTCGAGCACGAGACTGAACTCGCCGGCCTGCCTGCCGCCGTGATCGGCCGTGCGCGTGCCGCAGCTGAGACGGCCGGTCGCAGCGGCTGGTTATTTACGCTCGACGCACCAAATTACCAGGCGGTCCTGACGCATGCCGAAAACCGGCAGCTGCGCCAGGATTTCTACACGGCCTGGCTCACGCGCGCCTCCGAGCAGGGTCCGGCGCAGTGGGACAACACGGCGCTGATCGAAGAAATCCTCGCGCTGCGGCACGAGGCCGCGCAGCTCGCGGGTTTCGCCAGCTTCGCGGAATACTCGCTCGCCACCAAGATGGCGCGCGATCCCGCCGAGGTGCTGGAGTTCCTGCGTCGGCTGGCGCGCCTGTGCCGGCCGGCCGCGCAGCGTGAGTTCGCCGAACTCGAAGCGTTCGCGGGCACCAGGCTCGAAGCCTGGGACGTGGCGTTCCACTCGGAGCGCCTCAAGCGCGAGCGCCTGGCCGTCTCGGAAGAGGAACTGCGGCCGTACTTCCCCTTGCCGCGCGTGCTGCAGGGCCTGTTCGCCGTGGCGCAGCGTCTCTACGGAGTGCGCATCGAGGAACGCAAGTCCGTCGAGGTGTATCAGCCCGACGTCCACTTCTACGACATCATCGGCAGCGAGGGCGAACCTCGTGGTGGGTTCTTCCTCGACCTCTACGCGCGACCCAGGAAGCGCGGCGGCGCCTGGATGGATGAATGCATGGGGCGGATCGACCTGGCCGGTGCGCACACGCTGCCGGTCGCCTACCTCGTCTGCAACTTCACGCCACCGAGCGCGGACCGGCCTTCGCTGCTGACGCACTACGAAGTGCTGACGATGTTCCACGAGTTCGGCCACGGCCTGCACCATATGCTGACGCGCGTGGATTTCCCGAGCGTGGCCGGCATCAATGGCGTGCCGTGGGATGCAGTCGAGCTGCCGAGCCAGTTCATGGAGAACTTCGCCTGGCGCGAGGAGGTGCTGCCGCTCATCTCGGGCCACGTCGAGACCGGCGAGCCGCTGCCGCTCGACGCGCTGCGCAAATTGCAGGCGACGCGCTCGTTCCAGGCCGGCATGCAGTCGGTCCGGCAGCTCGAGTTCGCGCTGTTCGACTTCCGGTTGCACGCCGAGTTCTCGCCCGAACACGGCTCGCGGCTGATGCAGACGCTGGCGCAGGTGCGGGACGAGGTGGCGGTCGTGCGTCCGCCGTCGTTCAACCGCTTCCCGCACAGCTTCCAGCACATCTTCTCGGGCGGGTATGCCGCCGGCTACTACAGCTACAAGTGGGCCGAGGTGCTGTCGGCAGACGCCTTCGGCGCGTTCGAGGAATCGGGCATCTTCGATGCCGCGACTGCCCGCCGCTTCCTCGGCTCGATCCTCGAGCGTGGCGGCAGCCGTGACGCGATGGAAGCGTTCGTCGAGTTCCGCGGCCGCAAGCCCGAACTCGAGCCGCTGTTGCGGCAGCTGGGCCTGGCCGCATGACCCGCGCGCTTGCCACATGGAACGTGAATTCACTGCGGGTACGCTTGCCGCACCTCACGGAGTGGCTCGCGGCCAACCCGCTCGATGCCATCGCGCTGCAGGAGACCAAGCTGCCCGATGCAGATTTTCCCGCAGCCCACCTGCAGGCCCTCGGCTGGAATTCCGCGTTCAGCGGACAGCGCACGTACAACGGCGTCGCCATCTTGAGCCGCGATCCCGCCACCGACGTCGTCGCGGGCATTCCGGGCTTCGACGACGAACAGCGCCGCGTACTTGCGGTCTCGCTCGGGGGCCTGCGCGTAATCGACGTCTACGTGCCGAACGGACAGACGGTCGGCTCGGACAAGTTCGCCTACAAGCTGCGCTGGTTCGATGCGTTGCGTGAGTACGTCGCTGCCGAACTGGCGCGCCATCCGCACCTCGTCGTGCTGGGCGATTTCAACGTCGCGCCGGAAGACCGCGACGTGCACGACCCCAAGGCCTGGGAAGGTTCCGTGCACGTGAGCCCGCCCGAACGCGCGGCGCTGCAGGCATTGCTCGGCACCGGGCTCGCGGATTGCTTCCGGCTGTTCGAACAGCCCGAGAAATCGTACTCGTGGTGGGACTACCGGATGATGGCATTCCGTCGCAATGCGGGCCTGCGCATCGACCTGATCCTCGCCTCGAACGCGCTCGCTCAGAAGTGTGGCGCGTGTCACATCGACAAGGCGCCACGCAAGCTGGAACGGCCGTCGGACCACGCTCCCGTCGTCGCAAGCTTTGACATATAGAGCCTGGCGCGGTTAAAAGGCGCTGAATTGCCCCAGTGCGGGTCTTTTTTGCTCTGGCACTTTCGGGCCAAGAGCATAGACTCGCCCGAAACCAGTGCGCGCCTTAACGCCCATGCAATTCCGCCGCAGCGATTACGACGTCACCAACACCGTACAGGTGAGCTCCGTGGCGTCCGTGCGCAAGGCCGTCGAGGAGCTGTTTCAGCAGACCTGGCCTGGTGCGAACACCGAGCGGCTGACGACAGCGTTTGCCGATTTCGAGCGGTTGTTCTCCGGTCAGTTCCCGGGCTACCTGGGCTGCGACACCGTCTATCACGACATGCAGCATTCGCTGGACGACACGCTCGCCATGGCGCGCCTGCTCGCCGGCTACGAGCGTACGCAGGCACCGGAACAGCGCCTGGGCGCGGACCGCGCGCTGCTCGGCATCATCGTCGGGCTGTTCCACGACTCGGGCTACATCCGCCAGGTCGACGATACGCAACATCGCAACGGCGCGGAGTTCACCCGCACCCACGTGATGCGGGGCGCGAACTTTCTTTCGCGCTACCTGCCGGCCATCGGTCTCGCCAACTGGGTGCCGGTCGCAACACAGGTGATTCACTTCACCGGCTACGAAGTGCCGTTCAAGGACATCCGGCTGGATGACGTGCGCGACCGGCGCGTCGGGCACCTGCTCGGCACGGCCGACATGCTCGCGCAGATGTCCGACCGCTGCTATCTCGAGAAATGCCGCGACCGCCTGTACCCCGAATTCGTGCTTGGTGGCGTTGCCATGCAGCGCGAGGACGACGGCGGTCTCAAGGTCCAGTATGGCTCGGGGCTCGACGTGCTGCGCCAGACGCCACACTTCTTCGAACTCACGATGCGCACGCGCCTCGACGGTGAGTTCGGCGGAGCCTACCGCTACGTCGAGAGCCTGTACGGCGGTCGCAATCCATACCTGGAAGCGATCAACCGCAACCTGGCCTACCTGACGCGCGTGCTCGAGACCAGCAACTGGAACATGCTGCGGCGGTCACCGCCCGTGTTCACCTGGGAAAAGAATCCCATCGAAACCATGCGCTCGCTGGTGATCCGTCACATCCGTGCGGCGGTCGAAACGACCTGAAGCGCAGCCGCCGGCAGTGCACGCACGCCATGCTTCAGGACTTGAGGCTGCGCAGAAACTTCGCCGGATCCTCGCCGCGCTCAAGCACCTCGACCAGCGCCGATCCAACAACGACACCGTCGACGTGACCCTGCATGCGCGTGACCTGCGCGGCCGTGCGAATGCCGAATCCAGCGCACACCGGGACCGGTGACATCGACTTCACGCGATCCATGTATTCCAGCACCTCGTCCGGCACGGCCACAGACTTCCCCGTGGTCCCGGTCATGGTCACCGCGTACACGAAGCCCTGGCTCGCTGCGCACAGCATCTTGAGTCGCGTATCCGGCGTCACCGGAGTGACCATCTGCACCAGCGCGAGACCGACCCGGTCGAGTGCCGACCGCATGTCGGCGCTTTCCTCGTACGGCAGGTCGGGAATGATGAATCCCGACACACCCGCTTGCTTTGCCACCTCGGGCAATCGCTCGAGCCCGAACGCGAGCAACGGGTTCAGGTAGCTCATCAGCAGCACGGGCGCCTGCGGGCGCGGCTGCATCGTTGCAAGTTCATTGAGCAGCCACTTCAGCGTGAAGCCGCCCTGCAGCGACGCGAAGCTCGCGCGCTGGATCGTGGCGCCATCGGCCATCGGGTCGCTGAACGGCACGCCGATCTCGACGACGTCGGCCTCGGTCGCAATCTCGCGCAGGTTCTGCGCGAAGTGCGCGCGGTCTGGAAACCCCGCGGTCATGAACCCCACGACGGCAGGCCGGCCGCTCGCGGCCGCGTTCTTGATCGCCTTGCTGATGCTGTCGCGCGGTTGTGCAGTGCCAGCCGTTATCAGAGTCGTCATCAGATTTTTCCCTTCAGCAACGTGCGCTGCAACGTCGGCATGTCCTTGTCGCCGCGGCCGGACAGGCCAATCAGGATGCGGCAACCAGGGTTCTTCTGCGCATACTTGCGCGCGCCCGCGAATGCGTGCGCAGTTTCGATGGCCGGCAGGATGCCTTCATACCGGCTGCACTCCGACAGCGCCTCGAGCGACTCATCGTCTGCGGACGCGGCGAAGCCGAGGCGACCGATGCTCGCGAGGAGCGCGTGCTCCGGCCCGACGCCCGGGTAATCGAGTCCGGCCGAGACCGACTGCGTTTCCTGGATCTGGCCGTGCTCGTCCTGCAGCAGCAGCGAGTAGCAGCCCTGCAGCACGCCCGGCGTGCCGTACGCGAGCGAAGCAGCGTTCTGTCCGAGACCCGGACCGATGCCGCCGGCCTCGAAGCCGAGCAGCTTCACCTCGGCGTCCGGCACGAACGGATGAAACAGGCCGATCGCATTCGAGCCGCCACCCACGCAGGCGACCACGACGTCCGGCAGCGCGCCTGCCTGCGCCAGCATCTGCGCGCGCGCCTCGACGCCGATCACCCGCTGGAATTCGCGCACCATGTACGGATACGGGTGCGGACCGACGGCCGAGCCGAGAATGTAGAAGGTGCCGTTCGGATCCGAGACCCAGTCACGCAGAGCCTCGTCGATGGCTGCGCGCAGCGTCTTGTCGCCGCCCGTGACCGGCACGACTTCGGCACCGAGCAATTTCATGCGGCCGACGTTCGGCGCCTGCCGCTCCATGTCGATCGAACCCATGTACACCGTGCACGGCATGCCGAGGCGCGCGCACGCGGCGGCGGTAGCCACGCCATGCTGGCCGGCGCCCGTCTCCGCGACGATGCGCTTCGCGCCGAGGCGCTTGGCCAGCAGGCCCTGCCCGATCGCGTTGTTGATCTTGTGCGCGCCGGTGTGCGCGAGGTCTTCACGCTTCAGCCACACTTCCGCGCCCCAGCGCTGCGACAACGTCGCCGCATAGGTGAGCGGCGTGGGCCGACCGACCCAGGTGCGCAGCTGCATGTCGAGCTCGGCCTTGAAGGCGGGATCCGGCAGGATGTCGCGGATGCCTTGTTCGAGGCGATCAAGCGCCGGTACGAGCGTCTCGGGCACATAGCGTCCGCCGAATGGGCCGAAGCGGCCGCGGGCGTCCGGAAACTCGCCTCTTAGCGTCTGCGCCAGCAGCGCCTCGCGGTCGATCTTGAGGGCATGGGTCTTCATTGCTGCATTACTCCCAAAGTCTGTGACGCGACCCGCGCATGCGCCGCACGCGCCGCGTTCACGAAATTCCGGATCAGCGCGGCATCCTTGACGCCGCGTGTGGATTCGACGCCCGAGCTCACGTCGATGCCGAACGGTCGCACGGCCGCGATGGCGTCGGCGATGTTCCCCGCATCGAGGCCGCCGGCGAGCACGAGTTCGCCCGCGGCAGCCAAACGCGCGGCTTCGCTCCAGTCAGCACGCTCGCCTGCTCCGCTACGCCCGCTCTCGAGCAGGAAGCGGCGCGGCAGGCCTGACTGCGACGGCAGCGGCCGGTCCGTGCGGTACACGGGCAGCACTCCCTGGCCAGCCGGCAGTCGGAGCGCGGCCAGGTCCGCGGCATCGGTCTGCACCCAATCGGGGTGCACGGCAGCGATCGCCGCGTCGAGCTCCGCCTGCGTCGGGTGCAGGAACACCGCCACTTTCTCGATGCCTCGGGGCACCCCCGCGGCGATGGCGCGAGCATCGGTCACTGTGAGATGACGCGGCGATGCCACGTGGAACACGAACCCGACCGCATCCGCACCTGCGTCCACGGCAGCCGCCAACGCGTCCGTCGTTCGCAGACCGCACACCTTGATCCACAGGCGACTCATCGCGCGGCTCCGCGTCCGGCCGCGAGCAGTTCACGGGCGGCCTGTGCAGGATCGTCGCGCTGCATGAGCGTGGTGCCGACGAGTGCCAGCCGATAACCGAGGCCAGCAACGATCGCTGCATCGCCCGGCGTGATGACGCCGCTCTCGGCCACCGCAGGCCACTCGCTCGGCAGCCGGTCCCGCAGCCGCTCGAAACGCGCAAAGTCGATCTGCAGCGTCTGCAGATCGCGGCAGTTGAGCCCCATCAGCACCTGTTCGTCGCGGCCGCGCCGTTCGGCGGCCAGGTCTGCAGCGATGGCGAGATCGCCGGCGTCGAATGCCTCGAGCAGGACAAACAGTCCCTGCTCCGCCGCGGCGTCGAGCATCGCCACGAGGCGCTCGCGCTCGATCATGCGCACGATCAGCAGCACGCCACCGGCGCCGTTCGCCCGCGCTTCGAGCACCTGGTACGGATCGACGAGAAAATCCTTGCGCATCGCCGGCACGCCGTACGGCGCGAGAGCCGCTGCCGCCTGCCGCAGATGCGAGAGGTCGCCGTCGAACCGCGAGGGCTCGGTCAGGATCGAGCAGATCGCCGCGCCCGCTTCCGCGTAACCGCGCAGCCGTGCGACGGGATCCATCGTCCGCGCGGAGAGATCGCCCAGCGCGGGCGAACGCAGCTTCAGCTCCGCAATCAGGTCGAATCCCCCGGTCGACAGCCGCAGGCGCGGAACCGGTGGCAGCGTCGCACAGCGCCTGCGCAACTCCGCATCGCCGACGACTGCGCGTGCCGCGATCAAGCGCTGTTCGCTGCCGGCGGCCATGTCGGACAGCAGTCCCATCAGGGCGCCCCGCCGATGGAGCGGCCGAAGGTCGCAAGCTTCTCGAGCAAGCGTGCGCCGTCGCCGCGATCGAGCGCGTCGCTGGCAGCGCGGATGGCCTCGTGCGGATCGGTGACGGTACCCGTCACTTCCAATGCGAGCGCCGCATTGAGCACGAGCGCGTCCCGGTGCGGGCCGCGATCCTGTCCCGTGAAGACGGCACGCATGCCGACTGCGTTGTGCTCGGCGTCCCCGCCGGCAAGTGACTGCGGCGTGCAGCGCGCGAGTCCGTAATCGAGCGGATCGCGCTCCATGCGAACCACGTGCCCCGGCGCCACGTCGTATAACTCGAAGGGACCGCACGGTGTCGGCTCGTCCCAACCGGGCTCACCGTGCACGACGAACACGCGCTGGATCGGCATGCCGGCCAGTGTTTCGGCCATCAGGCGTGCCGCGTCCCGGCTGTACGCGCCGATCAGCCCGAACGGCGGCTCGGCCGGGTTGGTCAGCGGACCGAGCAGGTTGAACACGGTACGCACGCCGAGCGCTCTGCGCACCGGCGCGATTTCCTTCATGGCCGGGTGGTAGTGCGGCGCGAACAGGAACGTGAAGCCCGTCGCCGCGAGGCACTCACCCGAGCGCTTCTCGTCGAGCGGCTGCGGCAAGCCGAGACTCTCGAGCAGGTCGGCACTGCCGGATCGACTCGAGATCGAGCGATTACCGTGCTTGACGACGCGCACGCCCATCGCCGCCGTCAGCAGCGCGGCGCCTGTTGAAATATTGAAGCTGCCCGATGCGTCGCCGCCGGTCCCGACGATGTCGACGGCGGGAGGTCCGGGCGGCAAGGTCGGTCGGCGCGCGAGGCGACGCATCGCCGCAGCGAATCCCCGCACTTCGTCGGCCGTCAGCCCCTTGCTGCGCAACGCGGCCAACAGCGCCCCGGCCATCGCGGGCGCCGTCGACGGATCGGTGAGTGCGACCAGCAGCGCCGCGGCCTCGGGCTCCGCCAGGTCCTCGCGGTTGAGCAGTCGCTCGAGTGTTTCGCGCAGTTCCGCCATCGTCGTCGGGCTCAGCGCCGGCCTCCGGTGAACTGCAGGAAGTTACCCATCAGCAGCGGACCTTCGGGCGTGAGCACGCTCTCCGGGTGAAACTGCACGCCTTCGACGTTCAGCTCGCGGTGCCGCACGCCCATGATTTCGCCTTCAGCCGTGCGGGCCGTGACTTCGAGTATCGATGGCAGCGTCTCGGGCTTCGCGATCAGTGAATGGTAACGACCCACCGCCATCGGCTGCGGCGCCCCGACGAACACGCCTTGCGCGTCGTGGTGC
>JBAVIQ010000428.1:0-5454 GCA_049687035.1 Steroidobacteraceae bacterium | reverse complement strand
GATCTCAACTGCAGACTGCGACCAGTCGATGCGCGCCTCGTCCTTGCGGATCTTCGCGGCGTAAGTCGCACCGGCGGCCGGTTGCGGAGTCGCGCGCAGCGAGCCTGCTGCCCAGCCCTGCACAGCCGCGACGATGGCCTGCGCGCCGAGCGGCGCGAGTCGATCGTGCAGCGAGCCTGCGGTCTCGCGCGGTCCGATCGCGAGTTCGCGCCGCAGCAGCTCGGGCCCCGTGTCGAGACCGGCGTCCATCAGCATGATCGAAATTCCGGTGCGCTCGTCACCGGCCAGCACGGCACGCTGGATCGGGGCTGCGCCGCGCCAGCGCGGCAGCAGCGAGCCGTGGATATTGAGACAACCCAGCCGCGGCAGGTCGAGCACCGCCTGCGGCAGGATCGACCCGTACGCCACGACGACCATGAGGTCGGGCGCGTACGCCGCAAACCGCTGCTGCGCCTCGGGCGTCCTGAGCGTGGGTGGCTGCTCGACGGGGATGCCGAGCGCGAGCGCCCGTTGTTTCACGGCGCTCGACGCGACCTCGCGGCCCCGCCCTGCCGGCCGGTCGGGCTGGGTGTAGACCGCAACGATGGCGTGACCCGCATCGTGCAATGCCTGCAGCGCCGGCACCGAGAACTCTGGCGTGCCGGCGAAGACGATGCGCAAGGGATGCATCAGAGGGCGGGAGTCCGGACGCCCGTGGCCATGGCTGTAGCCGTGGCCGTGGCCGGGCGATTGCGCTTTTCCTTCTCGAGCCGCTTGCGTATGCGGTTGCGCTTGAGTTCGGAGAGGTAATCGACGAACAGCTTGCCGTCGAGGTGATCGAGCTCGTGCTGGATGCAGATGGCGAGCAAGCCGTCGGCCTCGAGCTCGAAAGGCTTGCCGTCGCGGCCGAGGGCGCGCACGCGAATCCTCTCGGAGCGGGTCGTCGGGGTGTCGAACACGCCGGGCACCGACAGGCAGCCTTCCTCGATTTCGAGCGCTCCCGACCGTTCGATGATCTCGGGATTGATGAGGACCAGCGGCTTCGACTTGTCCTCGCTGACGTCCAGCACCACGAGGCGTTGGTGGATATCGACCTGGGTCGCGGCAAGGCCAATACCCGGCGCGGCATACATGGTCTCGAACATGTCGTCGATCACCTGCCCTAGCTCCGCGCCCACGCGCTCGACCGGCGCCGCTTTGGTACGCAGTCGAGGGTCTGGATATTCGAGGATGGTGAGCTTCGCCATTCTTTTGAAAATACTGCTAAAGTTATGTCACGCTTGAATTTAATGATGAACAATGGGCCGCTGGACAGTTGTCGCCTGACAGCGGAATAGCGCGACTGAGACGTGGTCGGTAGCCGCCGCCGGGCAGCCTGGATTATAAGGCGACGGTCGCGACCCCGATACCCGATGGAGAGAGGGATGGATCGTAACCTTCGACCTGAGTCGTCCACATCGCTGCGCCAGCGGCGCTGGATGCGCGCGCTGCTGCTAGCCATTGCCGTCACAGGCATCGGGGCAGCGACCGCCATTCCACGGGCTGCCCTGGCGCAAGCCGAGGCGGGCCGCTCGATGTCCGTGCCGATCTCACCGACCGCGCCGGAGCGTTATGTCGTCAAGAAGGGCGACACGCTGTGGGACATCTCGGGCATGTACCTCAAGGATCCCTGGTACTGGCCGGAAATCTGGTACGTCAATCCGTCGATCCGCAATCCGCACCTGATCTACCCGGGCGACGTGCTGTATTTCAGCTACGTCGACGGCAAACCGCGCGTCTCGCTCGAACCGGGCGGCTCCACCCGCCTGTCGCCGGAAATGCGCACGTCTGACCTGGATGGCGCGATCCGCGCGATCCCGTACGACCTGCTGATGGACTTCGTCGGCCGGCCGGGGCTGCTCTCCAAGGACGACGTCAAGAACAAGCCGTACGTGGTCGGCATGCGTGACCGCCACATTGTCGGCTCCACGACCAACGAAGTGTACGCACGCGGCCTCAAGGATCCCGCCGCAGGCACGCGTTACAACATCATGGCCGTGGGCGAGGAACTGCGCGATCCGGACGACGGCGACCTGCTCGGCTACATCGGTCACTTCGCGGCGCTGGGCGAGGTAATCCAGTCGACGGGTGCCGTGGTACCCGGCGACGAGTCGATCTTCAAGATGAAGCGCGAGGAACCGCTCACGCACCTGCGCGTGCTCGAGACCGGCCGCGAAATCCTGCAGGGCGACAAGCTGTTCCCGGCGCAGGCCGACATCGGTGCCGATTTCGTGCCGTCGGCCCCGTCGAACGAAGCCATCCTCGGCCAGATCATCGCCATCGTCGATGGCATCCATGTCGCCGGCAAGTACCAGGTGGTCGCGATCAACCGCGGCACGAAGCACGGGCTCGTCCCGGGCAACGCGCTCAGCGTGTTCTACCGCGGCGAAATGCTGCGTGACCGCTACGACCGCCAGAGCTGGTCGGCCTACACCGCGAACTACGACAAGGTGCGGCTGCCTGACGAGCGCAGCGCGACGATCCTGCTGTTCACGGTGAAGGACCGCATCAGCTACGGCCTCGTGATGCAGTCGTCACAGGTCATCCGCAAGGGTGATTTCATCGCGCATCCGAAGTACGGCCACAAGGAAGGCGGCAGCACCAACTTCACGCGCTGACACGACGCTGCACGCAGTTCTCTGCGTTCAGCCCAGATTTGCAGGAGCCTGCCGGGAGTGACGCCCGGTAGGCTCTTTGCGTATGGACGACCAGAAACGCTGGCTGGCGCTGGCACAGGCGCCGGGCCTGCACGCCGGACAGCTGCAGGATTGGCTCGCGCAGGGTGCGTCGCCCATCGACCTCACGCGTGAAACGCGCTCAGCGCTCGCGTCCGTTGGGCTCGGCAAGTCCGCGATCCAGGCTCTGCTGCAACCCGACGGCGCGGCGATCGAAAACGACCTCGGCTGGCTGCACGCCGCAGCGAATCGATGGCTCGTCACCTGGGGCTCCGCGGAATACCCGCCGCTGCTGGCGCAGATTCCCGATGCGCCGCTGGTGCTGTACGTTGAAGGCGACCCCATGGCGCTCTGCCTGCCGCAACTCGCGATCGTCGGCAGCCGCAATCCAACCGCCCTCGGTCGCGACACCGCCACGCAATTCGCGCTGCACCTGGCGCAGGCGGGGCTCGCCATCACGAGTGGACTGGCGCTCGGCATCGACGCTGCCGCGCATCGCGGTGCATTGAGCGCGGGCGCGCGCACGATCGCCGTGGTGGGTCGCGGCCTGGATGCGATCTATCCACGGGAGAACGAATCGCTCGCGCGCGAGATCATCGGGCGGCAAGGCGCCCTCGTGACCGACCTGGCCATTGGCGCCCCGCCTCTCAAGCAGAATTTTCCGCGCCGCAACAGGATCCTCAGCGGCCTGGCCGTCGGGACGCTCGTGGTCGAGGCGGCCCTGCAGAGCGGGTCCCTGATCACGGCCCGGCTGGCCGCCGATCAAGGGCGCGAGGTGTTCGCCGTTCCCGGGTCCATTCACAACCCGATGGTCCGTGGCTGCCACCGCCTGTTGCGCCAAGGTGCCCGGCTGGTCGAGAGCGTGGACGATATTTTCGCCGAACTCGAGCCAATCATCGGTGAAATGAAACGGATTGCGCAGGAAAAACCCCCTGCAGGGGCTGATCTCCGCCCCCCGCTGTTGGACAAGGGGTATGAAATCCTGTTAGATGCGCTCGGCTTCGAGCCGGCTGGCCTCGACATTCTCGTGGTCCGAACGGGCCTGAAAGCCGGTGCAGTCGCCTCGATGCTGCTGATTCTCGAGCTCGAGGGCCGGGTACAACAGCAGCCAGGCGGTCGTTTCAGCCGCCGGTTGCCGGGGAAGGTGTAATGAAGGAAGGCGTTCTCGACATTCTCATCTACCTGTTCGAGAACTACTTCGACGCCGAAACGGAAGACGGCTTCGAACCCGACCGCGAGACCCTGAAGCTCGAGCTCGAAAAAGCCGGGTTTCCGGGATCGGAAGTGGAGCGGGCTCTCTGCTGGCTGGAAGAGCTGGCGGCCGACCCCGACAGGCTGCACCCGACGCCCACCTCCCGCGCGATCCGCGTGTTCGCTGCGCTCGAGCAGGCGCGGCTGGACACGGATTGCCGTGGCTACCTGGTGCACCTCGAGCAGGTGGGCATCCTGTCGCCGACGCAGCGCGAGCTGGTCATCGACCGCCTGATGGCGCTCGAGGGCGACGAGATCGACATCGACAAGTTGAAGTGGGTCGTGCTGATGGTGCTCTTCAGCCAGCCCGGGCAGGAGACCGCGTTCTCCCGCATGGAAGACCTGGTGTTCGAAGACCACAGCGGAGCGATCCACTGAGGAAGTCGAGGAAGTCGAGGAAGTCGAGGAAAGTAAGGAAGTGAGTAGTGAATAGCGATTAGTGCCGAGGAATCGTTTCTTACTGATCAGTAATCACTAGTCACTAACCACCACTCACTAGTCTTCACGTCTGCCGCGGACCACCGCGGCATGTTTTTTTGAGGGACATGACCAAGAACCTAGTCATCGTCGAGTCGCCGGCCAAGGCCAAGACCATCAAGAAGTACCTGGGCAAGGACTTCGAGGTGATGGCGTCCTATGGCCACGTGCGCGATCTCGTGCCCAAGGAGGGCGCCGTCGACCCCACGCGTCAGTTCGCGATGCGCTGGGAGCTGATCGAGAAGAACAAGAAGCACGTCGATGCGATCACGCGCGCCGTGAAGAAGGCCGACGCGCTCTACCTGTCGACCGACCCCGACCGCGAAGGAGAGGCGATTTCCTGGCACCTGCAGCAGCTGCTGACGGAAGCCGGGGCACTCGAGGGCAAGACTGTCCATCGCAGTGTCTTCTACGAAATCACGAAGAAAGCGGTGCAGGAAGCCGTCGACAACCCGCGCGAAATCGCCGACGAGCTGGTGAAAGCCTACCTCGCCCGCCGCGCGCTCGATTTCCTCGTCGGCTTCAACCTGTCGCCGCTGCTGTGGAAGAAGGCTGGCCTGTCAGGCGCCTCGGCGGGCCGCGTGCAGAGCCCCGCACTGCGCATGATCTGCGAGCGCGAGGAAGAGATCCTCGCGTTCAAGCCGCGCGAATACTGGTCCATCGACGCGCAGGCGGCGAAGGACGCCGCGAACTTCACAGCCAAGCTGACGCAGCTCGGCGACAAGAAGGTCGAGCAGTTCACCGTCACGAACGCGGGCGGAGCGGAAGCCGCGAAGCAGAAGCTCGAGCGCGACGCGAACGGCACCCTGGTCGTCGCGAACGTCGAGAAGAAGCAGCGCCGGCGCAACCCGTCGCCGCCTTTCACGACTTCCACGCTGCAGCAGGAGGCCGCGCGCAAGCTCGGCTTCGGCGCGCAGCGCACGATGCGCCTCGCGCAATGCTTGTATGAAGGTGTCGACTTCGGTGAAGGCCCGGTCGGCCTCATCACCTACATGCGTACCGACTCGGTGAGCCTCGGCGCAGACGCGATCAG
>JBAVIQ010000427.1:0-17979 GCA_049687035.1 Steroidobacteraceae bacterium | reverse complement strand
GGCCGTCACTGCCCGCGCAGACCATCACCGCATAGGGTCGGCCGTTGATCCGGTCGAGCGCGGCATAATAGGTGCGGTCGAAGAAGTCCTTCATCAGGCCGCTCATCGAGGCCAGGTTCTCGGGCGTGGCGAAGAGGTAGCCGTCGGCGCCGAGCACGTCATCCGGCTGCGCGTCCTGCGCGCGGAGCAGCACCGTGCGCACTGTGGGTTCCACGGCCGCACCTCGAACCGCGGCCTCGGCCATCTGCCGCGTGCCGCCGGTCATCGAGTGGTAGACGATCAGCAGGGTTTTCAAGGCGGCTCCCGTGGTCCCAGACGAAGCTAGGCCGGGCGGACACAAGTCGCACCGGCCGTCGGTTCATTCTAGCGAGGCCGCGGTCGATCGAGGTGGGTGCCGGCTCTTTCAGTCTGCAAGAGGTCCCGCCGGGGGGGGGCGGCGCGCAGGTCAGCGCGGCAACGCAGCCGTCGGTCAACCATTGCTTGAGCAGGCTCGCTGCACGCGCGGGGGCGGATTCCTCGCCCACCCGTGTTGCCAGTCCTTCGCAGAGTTCACCGAACGTCGCGCCATGGCGGGCTGCATCGAACGCCCAGGACTCATCAGGCAGCAGTGAACGGAACGTCGTCGCGAGATCGCGTCGCCAGACGAGCCACTCGAGCTTCACGCTGCGAGTGTCGGTCGGCGAGTCGCTCGTTCCCGACGTTGCTGTGCGCCAGGCCTGCACGGCGTCCGCGCAGACCGCGATCCGCTGCAGGTTGCGGCAGAAGACGATGCGCAGGACCGGCCAGCCTCCAACGGTGAACGCGTTGACCGCATCGAGGCCGACAGGCTCGGTGTCGGGACCATCGAACACGGTGCCGAGCGCCCATTCCCAGCGCGCAATGTCGGCCAGGGCGTCGCTGCCACGCGTTTGCAGATGATCGGCCAGTTGCCCGCCGAACCAGCGGATAGATGCATGGTGCGATGGCTGCGCTTCGACGTAAGTACGGGCCATCGCGTCGAACTCGGAGGGCCCCATCACGTGCAGGAGCGCGGGATAGCTTTCGCGCAGGGCTGCGGTCAGTCGCAGTGTGTAGGCACTTGCATAAATGGCGAGACGCCCGGGCGCGTCGAGTCCGCTCGATTGCCGCACACCGGCGACGATCGCTGGGCCGCCGTGCAACACGTGTTCCTGCATGGCGAGTTGCAGTCCGCGCAGGTTGTTCATGCGGCGGCCTGCAGTTCGTGCTGCGATATCGCGCGCGCGATGTCGAGTTCGGCGACGAGGTCTGCCAGATCAGGGATGTTGTCGTCGCGCTCGATCATCGTCGTGACGTTGCCGAACCGGCTCACGGCGTGGCGATACAGTTCCCAGACGGCTGCGCTCACCGGCGCGTCATGGGTGTCCACCACATGGTTGCCATTGTGCTCGTGTCCCGCGAGATGAATCTGGCGGATCCGGTGGCACGGCAAAGCGTCGAGGTATGCGCGTGGCTCGAAGCCATGATTGACGCTGCTGACATAGACGTTGTTGACGTCGAGCAGCAGGTCGCAGTCCGCAGCCTCCGCGACGCTGCGCAGAAACTCCCACTCGGGCATCTCCGACGCAGTGAATTCGACGTAGCTGGAGACGTTCTCGAGCAGGATCCGCCGGCCGAGAACATCCTGCACACGGCTGACGCGCCGGGCCACGTGGCGCAGCGTCTCCTCGGTGTATGGCAGGGGCAGCAGGTCGTGCAGGTTGTGGCCAGCCACGCCAGTCCAGCACAGGTGATCAGACACCCAGGCCGGCTCGACGCGTGCGACCAGTTGCCGCACGTCGCGCAGGTAGGATTGGTCGAGCGGGTCGGTGCCGCCGATCGAGAGCGAAACCCCGTGCAGGGCGACGGGATAGTCACTGCGTATGCTCTCCAGATGGCGCAGCGGCGCGCCGCCCGGCACGAGGTAGTTTTCCGTGATTGCCTCGAACCAGTCGACACGCGGTCGCTCCTGGCGGATGGCGTCGTAATGGACGGGCCGCAGCCCGAGGCCGAATCCCAGGGTTTTCATGGGTCGTGCAGGCGCCGCGCGACGGAGCGATCTCCGCCGCGCGGAACGTCCCGTTACTTCTTCGCGCCGTCCATCGCGGCCTTGGCTTCCGTGCACTGCTTCTCTGTCAGTTCCAGGAAGCCAGACCCCTTGCACGAGTTCTGGCCCTTGCAGGCATTGGCTGCGGTCTTGCACGCCGACTGGCCCTTGCACCCGTTCACGCCCATGCAGTGAATTTTCGCGTCCTCGGCATGCGCCGCGCTGATTCCGACCGAGGTGAAGAGCATCGCGGCGGCCGTGGCGAGGGCGGCGCCGGTGTTACGTCTGGCTGACATTGCATCAATCTCCTGCTGAAGGGGTTTTCTTGACGGATGACCGGCGATCGTTCCCAAAGGGACGGGTGCCGGCCACGCCCTCCGAAATCGAGGGCTCGACCGTTAGTCGGTGTGACAGGCAGGAAGATTACAGCGCGAACGGATAAATCGGAGCCGCGCCGCCTGGGCGCCCGGCAGGGGTCAGTCCAGGCCCGTGCAATTGGCGTAGAACGTGGTGGTGGCGGGCCAGTCGCTGAACACGGCACGCACGTGGGCCTGCCGTGCCAGCACGTCGAGCACCTTCAGGACATCGCTGTCGTTGCGCAGGGCGGGGTCGACGGTCTGGTAGTACCAGCCGTTCTGGCCGGCACCGAGCGTGCCGGAGCGCTCGAGGCTCCATGCAACGAGTTCCAGTCCGGCCGCCCGCGCGTCGCGCGCGCTTGCAGAAGCGACAATCACGCCGTGGTCGTCGAGCGCCAGCAGGGCGAACAGCGGGGGCGCCCAGATCCGGACGCCCTGCGCATGCAGGCGCTTGAACTCGGCGGCATCGGGCAGCTGGCTCGCGCTTTCGGCATCCTCGAGATAGACCGCCTGCCGGCCGAAGTCGGGGTCGCGTTCGATCCAGTAGAGGATGTCGGCAAGGTTGAACGACTGCGGCCACACCGCGTTGGGCGGAACGCCCGCTGTCTTGTAATCGTCGATCAGGCGCTGCGCGAACTGCTGCTGGCTCATGCCGTCGTAAGGCATGGTGACCACGGGCTGCTTGAGTTCGGGAACCATCTGCACGCCGAGTTGCCGGAACAGTGCGATGCTGTCCAGGTGCGACATCAGGGTGCCGGTGCTGGGACCCAGGGCATCGAAAGCCGCCTTGCCGCCCCACACGTACTCTTCGACCGTGCGCGCCCGCGGGTCGAAGCCGTCACGTTTGCCGCGCAGCGTGCGGAACTCGGCGAGCGTGATGTCGCTCGTGCGGCATTGTGCCGACGCGGGCGCGGTCAGTGCGCCCTGGGCATCGAACTGCGCCGGGCGAAAAGGCTGCGTACAACGCGCAGCGAGGGGTGTCAGCAGGATGTCCGTCGTCGTGTGCAGGTCGTCCTGCGCGTGGCGGCAGACGAGTTGCCTGTCGCGCGTGAACGTCACGTCGCATTCGATGATTCCCGCACCCATCGCCGCCGCGGCGACGTACGATTCGCGCGTGTGCTCGGGATAGTGCAGCGGCGCGCCGCGATGGCCGAGCGAAAACGACGTGCGACGAACGGGATCGTCGGTGCAGGCCGCCAGTTCCCGTTTCAGGGGGCCGTCTTCGAGCCCGGCGACGAGGGTAACGGGGCGTGGATCGGGCCGCGGTGCGACCACGTCGGCGGCGCTCGCACAGAGCGGGATCCCTGCGGCGATGAGCAAGGCCGCGTATCGATGCATGGCTGCAGGTCCTCTGCGAAACGCATCCATGATCTCACGCCGGGACCCGGGGCGCGCGGAAAACCCGGTTCCCGGGGGCGCGCGGTCTCGTTTAATCTGCGGCGCACCAGGCGACAGGGCGGCAGGCATGGCAAAGGCAGTGTTGGGAATCATCGGCGGGTCGGGCATCTACGATCTGCCCGGCATCGGGGACGTGCGCGAGCAGACAGTCATGACGCCCTGGGGCGAGCCGTCCGACAAGTTGCGCATCGGGCGCGTCGGCACGACCGAGGTCGTGTTCCTGCCGCGACACGGCCGTGGGCATCGCATCCCGCCGCACGAGATCAATTACCGCGCCAACGTCGATGCGATGAAGCAGCTCGGTGTGACCGATCTCGTGTCGTTCTCGGCCTGCGGCTCGTATAAGGAATCCTTGAGGCCGGGGACGTTCGTCCTGGTCGACAACTTCGTCGATCGCACCGTGCACCGCGCCAGCACGTTCTTCGGCACGGGCTGCGTCGCGCACGTGTCGTTCGCGCATCCGGTGGGGCCGGCGCTGCAGGACCGCATCGAACGGGCCGTCCAGGCGGAGGGCATTCCCTACCAGCGCGGAGGAGTGGCCGTCTGCATGGAAGGGCCGCAGTTTTCGACGCTGCCGGAATCGCTGACGTACCAGCAGCTCGGCTACGACATCATTCACATGACGTCGATGCCCGAAGCCAAGCTGGCGCGCGAAGCCGAGATCACCTATGCAGTGATCGCCATGGTGACCGATTACGACTGCTGGCACGAAGTGCACGGCGCCGTCGACGTCGCGAGCCTGCTGCGCGTGATGGCGGAGAACAACGGCAGGGCGCAGCGTGTCTTCGCGCGGTTGGCGCGGGATTTTCCGGCGGAGCGCGTGCCCTGTCCGGTGGGTTCCGACCGTGCGCTCGACGGCGCGATCCTCACGCACCGCGACGTGCGCGATCCCGCGCTGGTCGCGAAACTGCAGACCGTCGCCGGTCGCGTGCTGCGTCCCGCCTGAACGGATCGCTCGCATGCGGGTCAACGAACAGTCTTTCCGCACGATCTGGCAGATCGATGCCGGTGGCGACGTGGCGGTCATCGACCAGACGCTGCTGCCGTTTGCGTTCGAACTGCGAACACTGCGCTGCGTCGAAGATGCTGCAATCGCAATCCGCGAAATGGTCGTGCGCGGCGCGCCGTTGATTGGCGTGACGGCCGCTTACGGCGTGGCGCTGGCGCTGCGCGAGAATCCGGGCGATGCGAGGCTGGCGGCCGCCATCGAGACACTGGTTGCGACGCGCCCGACTGCGGTCAACCTGCGTTGGGCGGCAGAGCGCATGCGGCGCACCGTGGCATCGCTGCCGCCCGCCGAACGGGCCGAACGCGCGTACGCCGAGGCCGCAGCGATTGCCGAGCAAGACGTCGCGTCGTGTGCAGCCATCGGACGTCATGGTCTCGGCCTGCTGCGTGAACTGGCGCACGGCCAGGGCGGCAAGCCGGTCAATGTCCTCACGCATTGCAACGCCGGCTGGCTGGCCTGCGTCGACTGGGGCACCGCGCTCGCGCCGGTGTACGCTGCGCACGAGGCCGGTCTCCCGGTGCACGTGTATGTCGACGAAACGCGGCCGCGCAGCCAGGGCGCCTTGCTCACGGCCTTCGAACTCGGCGCGCACGGCGTGCCATACACGGTGATCGCCGACAACGCGGGCGGCCACCTGATGCAACGGGGCGAGGTCGACGTCTGCATCGTCGGCAGCGACCGGACGACGGCCACGGGCGACGTCGCCAACAAGATCGGCACGTACCTCAAGGCTCTTGCCGCCCGCGACAACGGCGTGCCGTTCTACGCGGCGCTGCCGTTCTCGACGATCGACTGGACGCTGGGCGACGGCGTGCGCCAGGTGCCGATCGAGGAGCGGTCCTCGCGCGAAGTCACACACATGCGCGGGCGCACGGCCGGCGGCAAGCTCGACGAAGTGGAGGTCGTCGCGCCCGGCAGCCGCGTGCGCAATCCGGGATTCGACGTCACGCCAGCCCGTCTCGTCACCGGCATCATCACCGAGCGCGGCGTGGCGACTGCGAGCAGGGCGGGCCTGGCCGCGTTGTATTCCGAACACGAAAGACACTGAGGGCGGAGCGCATGCGTGACCATCGCGAAGAGATTATTGCCGTCACGCACGTGCTCGACGAGGCGGGCATGGTGCCGAACAAATCGGGCAACGTGTCCTGCCGGGTGGCGGATGGTTTCGCGATCACGCCCGCCGGCGTCCCGTACCGTGAGCTAGTGCCTGCGCAAATCGTCACGTTGCCGCTCGATGCGCCGGTGATTGTGGCGGAGCCACGACCTTCGTCCGAATGGCGCATGCACGCCGCCATCTATCGCGCGCGTCCCGACGTCACGGCCATCGTCCACACGCACAGCCCGCGCGCGACGGCACTCGCAGCCGCGGGTCGTGGCATTCCGCCGTTCCACTACATGATCGCGCTGGTCGGCGGTGACGTGCGCTGCATGCCGTATGCCACGTTCGGCACGGCCGAACTGGCCGACTCCGCGGTGCGCGGGCTCGCGGGCCGGCATGCGTGCCTGCTCGGCAACCACGGGGTGATTGCGATCGGCAACACGCTGGCACGCGCCCATGCTGTGGCCGTCGAAGTCGAGAATCTCGCGGGCGAATATCTCTCGATGCTGTCCGCGGGGTTGGTGCCGCAGCTGCTCGACGACGCCGAGATTCAGCGGGTGGTCGCCAAGTTCACCGCTTACGGCCGGCTGGGCTGAGCCGCGCGCCGCAGGCGCCGCCGGCTGCCGACGTACTGACCGCCGAAGTACGCGGCGACGAAGAGCGGGAACAGGCTCCAGCGGAACGGCAGCCCGAGCGCGAAACGTAGCGCGATCACCATCGGCACCGCCGCATGCACCGCCACGAACCATTGCGGCGAAAACTTGCGCACACCCGCCCGCCAGTAACCGAACGGCGCGTTGATGACGAACGTGACGCCGATGGCAACCAGGTAAGCGACGGTGTCGTTCATGTCTGAATGCTCAGAGTCCCGTGCGGCAAGCTGGCTGAATGGCCTGCCAGAGTAGGGGGCAGTGACTCTTCTGCCAAGCCCGGCCCGGGTGATCGGCATGATGCCGGTACCCGAGGAACGCGCGGTCCATTGCCGACACTCGATCCTTTTCAAATTGAAAGTGTCGCGCCGTTCCGCGATAGACTCGGCTCGCTTTGCGAGACTGACCTGGGGGTTGGCCTATGTTGGCCGGTCGGGTCGTTGGGGAGGGAGTTCGCATGGTTGGCAAACGGTATTCGCCGCGGGTCGCGGCGGCGGTGGCGACCGCGCTTGGCCTTTCTGCACCGGTGGGGGCCGCATTCGCCCAGCCCGTGACCGACGACGGCACCGTGCTCGAGGAAATCATCGTCACGGCGACCCGCCGCGAGGCCAACGTACAGGACGTTCCCTTCAACATGGTTGCACTCGGGCCCAAGGCGCTCGACGATTTGCGCATCACGAACCTGGCCGAGTTCACCCGGGCTGTACCCGGACTGTACGTGCCGAACCAGGGACCGCGTTCCAGCAACCTGATCACCGTCCGCGGCCTGAACGTGAGTTCACTGAGCGACGCCATCGCCAACGGCAACGGCACGGGAGGCACGGTCGCGACCTACCTCGGTGACATTCCGCTGTTCGTGGACCTGCAGATGATCGACGTCGAGCGCGTCGAAGCGCTGCTCGGCCCGCAAGGCACCCTGTATGGCGCCGGCACACTCGCGGGCGCCATCCGCTACCTGCCGAATCGCCCGGATCCTGCGGGTTTCGAAGCCTCGGCGGGCGGCCGTCTCTACTCGATCAACGAGAGCGACGGCATGGGCACGGACGTGTGGGGCGTAGTCAACGTGCCGCTGGTCGAAGATCGCGTGGCCCTGCGCGTCGCCGCGGGCTACGTCGACGATCCGGGTTTCATCGACTACGACTACATCGTGCGCGAGCCGGGCGTTTCCAATCCGAATCCCGACTTTGGCGACCCCGCGGATGTCGCGGCCAACCTGCGCAAGCAGAAGGACGTCGACACCGAGGAGACGTTCACCGGCAGGCTCGGCCTGTTCTGGCAGGTGACGGATGCCCTCGACGCCAACCTGACCTATTACTACCAGGACCAGCAGGTCGGCGGGCGCACGGTCAACCACGACCAGTCCTTTGGCACGGGACGTTACGTGGCGGCAAGCCGCTTCCTCGAGCCAAACGACAAGACCAATCACCTGCTGGCGCTCGAGCTGACATGGGATCTCGGCTTCGCCGAACTGACGTCGGCCACCGGAGCATCGAAGTTCGAGTCGTTCGGCAAACGCGATCAGACCGACTTCCTGATGGACCTCGATTACGGCTACGAAGACTTCCCCCAGTTCGCGGCCTACGCGACCGACGACCTCGAGGAAAAGACGTTCAACCAGGAACTGCGCCTCGTCTCCCAGGGCACCGCGAAGTGGAGCTGGATCGCCGGCGCTTTCTACAACCGTTACGAGGCCGACGGAGTCGCCTCGGAGTACACGCCCGGCATTCCTGAATGGTACGGGCTGCCTGCCGGGACCTCCGACCTGGAATACCTTGCAGTGTCCGCGCGCACGTTCGAAGAAATGGCGCTGTTCGGTGAGCTGGGATACCAGCTGACCGATCGCTGGCAGGTGACGGCGGGTGCGCGCTGGTTTGACTACGACGACCAGCTCGCGCTGGAAACCTCGTTCCCGTTCTTCGATACCGTGCTCAACGACAACAACAAGACCGGCGACAACGACGCCATTTTCAAGTTCAACACGTCGTTCAAGTTCACGCCGGACGTGATGGGTTACCTGACGATCAGCGAAGGCTACCGTCAGGGCGGCCTCAACTCCGGTCCGCCATGCCAGGACCCCATTCCCGACGAGCAGACGTTCTGCCTCAAGGAGAGCGAAGTCCTGATCAAGCCGGACACGACGACCAACTACGAGGTCGGCCTGCGCAGCCTTTGGCTCGACGGCCGGCTGATCGTGAACGCCGCCATGTACCGGATCGACTGGAACGACATCCAGGTCAACGGCACCAGCGACGTCGGCGAGGTTCCGATCACCGTCAATGGCGGCACTGCCGAGACCCGGGGCATCGAGTTGTCGACGCGGTGGTCGATCACGGACACCCTCGAGCTGGCGGCGAGCATCGCCTTCAACGATGCGCAGCTCACCAGCGACGCCCCGGGTCTCGTCGACGGCGAAGACGCGTTCGACGGCGACCGCCTCTCGGGTTCGCCGGAACAGCAGGGCACGCTGTTGCTCGACTACACGCGACCGCTCGGCAACGGCTGGACGCTGAACGCGAACTACACCTTCACGGCGGTCAGCGACGTGTATACGAAGGTGGGGTTGCGCAACAACGGCGAAGCCCTGCCGGGGTATGCGATCCACGGCGCCTCGATCGGAATGGGCGTGGGCCCGTGGACGGCGAGCCTGTATGTCGACAACCTGTTCGACAAGTACGCGGTCACGTCGGTGCGCCGCGATCCGAGCTATATCCGGCCAATCGAGCGCACCGACCTGACGCCGATCGATTCACGCACGTATTTCCAGAGCATGCTGCGGCCGCGCACCATGGGCCTGGAAGTCACGTACCGCTTCGATCTCTGAGGCGGGCTTGGCGGCCGGGCAACGGACACCGTCGATTCTCGAGCGCGGTGTCCGCGCGGCCGAGTGCGGCCGCGTCGCCGAGGGGCTCGCGCAGATCCGTGAGGCCTGCGCGGCCGATCCAAGCGATCCCGAGCCGCAGGCGCAACTGGCGCGTTGGCTCTCCAGGCTCAACCGCAACGACGAAGCGCTGGCGGCCGTCGCGCGAGCACTCGCGCTCGTGCCGCAATCGGCGCTGTGCTGGGACACCGTCGGCGTCGTCCTGAGCCGTGCCGGTCGCCACGAGCAGGCTGTCGAGTGCTTCGCGCGCGCCGTTGCGCTGCAACCCGACCGCGCAGGTATGCATTTCAATCACGCAGCTTCGCTGAAGTTTCTCGGGCGCTTCACCGAGGCGGAAGCAGCGTACGAGGCGTGCATTCGCTGTGACCCACGATTCTGGCGCGCGCATTCGGCACTCGCAGCGACTCGACGGCAAACGTCCGCGCATAACCACATCGATCGGCTCGAACGACTGCTCACTGCTGGCCCGCTCGAGCCCGATGCCGAATTGCACCTGCGTCACGCACTGGCGAAAGAGCGGGAAGACCTGGGGCAGGACGACGAGGCGTTCGCGCATCTGCTCGCCGGCAACGCGCGCAAACACGCGGCGACAGGCTATCGATTCGAGCGGGACCAGGGGCTGTTCGATGCTGTCATGCGCCTCTACCCGGAGGCGTTGCCGGCACCTGCCCGCGTGACCCTGGTGGGCGAAGAGATCGACAGCGCTCCGATCTTCGTGGTGGGACTGCCGCGCACCGGCACGACGCTCGTCGAACGCATTCTCTCGAGCCATTCCAAGGTAGTGTCCGTAGGGGAGTCGCAGAATTTCGGTGTGCTGCTGAAGCGTGCCTGCCAGACGCCCTCCGCACAGGTGCTCGACGAAGCCACGCTTGCGCAATCACTGCGCGTCGACCTGCAGGCGCTCGGTCGCGATTACGTCGAACGCACCCGGCCCGCAGGTCAGCCGCAACCGCGCTTTGTCGACAAGATGCCGCTCAACTTCTTCTACCTCGGGCACATCGCTCGTGCGCTGCCCGCCGCGAGCATCGTCGTCCTGCGCCGTCATCCACTCGACACCGGGCTCAGCAATTTCCGCCAGCTGTTCGCCACCGGATTTTCGTACTACGACTACGCGCGCGACCTGCGCGACATCGGCCGGTATTACGCGCAGTTCGAGCGACTCATCGCGCACTGGCAGGTCACGCTGCCTGGGCGAATGCACGAAGTCTGGTACGAAGCGCTCGTCGCCGAGCAGCGTGCCGAGACTGAGCGACTGCTCGCGCATTGCCGCCTGCCCTGGGAGGAATCGTGCCTCCATTTCGAACGCAATGAAGGTGCAGTGGCCACGGCGAGCGCCGTGCAGGTCAGGCAGCCTCTTTATGCCAGCAGCGTCGGTCGCTGGCGTCGCTACCAGCGGCACCTGCAGCCGCTGATCGACGAGTTGCGGGCGGCTGGCGTGCAGGTGACGGGCTGAACTACATCCGCAGTTCGACCGTCAGGACCATGCCGCGTCCCGCCGCGTCCAGGCCCGAGCCGAACTCCCGGTAACGTCGGTCGCCGAGGTTGCCGAAATGCAGCGAGGTGTAGACGTGGGCGTTTGCCTCCCAGGCTGCACGGACATTCAACGTAGACCAGCCTGGCGTGCTGCCCGGACGGATGCGCGGGTCGATTTCGTCACGCGGGCTGTAGCGGTCCTGCTGGCCGGCGAAATTCACCCAGCCGTCCAGCGTCCAGCGCGTCGCAGGCCGCCAGGTGATCCCTGCGCTGCCATTGAGCGGCGGGATGCGGTCGGCCGGATAGTCGTCCCCGGCGAAAGTTTCCTCGCCATGCGTCCAGGTGAGTTGCGCGCGCCACTCGACTGCATCCGAGAGCCTGTGCCGCAGGAAAAACTCCGCGCCGTAGAGCACCAGACTCGCAGCGTTTTGACTCTGCACGACCAGGCGTCCCGAATCCGTCACCGCGCCGGTCAGTGTGCTCGTGATCTTGTCGCGGTAGCGCGAGTAGTAACCGATGAATTCTCCCTCCAGCTGATCGTTCAGCACCTTCCAGCCTGCGTCGAGCGTCGTCACGTGTTCCGGCTGCAGGTCCGGATTCGGGACGTTGAAGCGATTGCCCGGGCGGTCGCCGTAGGTGCCGAGGTCGAACACGTTCGGCGCGCGGAAGCCCTGGCCAAGGTTCGCGACGAGCCGGACGCCTTCCGACAAGGTGTATGCCACGCCCAGGTTGCCCGCAAACCCGTCGTCGTCGACGGTCGTGGCATCGAACGTGCCGCCTGCAGGCAGGCGCGTACGACTGGTGCTCCAGCGCAGGCCACCGAGCATGTCCAGCCGTTCGCCCACGGACCAGTCGTCCGCGACGAACACCCCGGCCTGGAACATCGTCGACCCATCGGGAAAGCGCGGCACGCGCATGCTCGTCGTTCCAGTCGCGATGTCGGTACGCGTGCGCGACGACTCGACGTCGTCGTCGTAGATGTCGATGCCGTAGGTGAGTTGGTGGCTCGCGTCGACCGCCTTGCTGGCCTGGAACGTCAGCCCGCGGCTCGTGTCCACGTTGCTTTCGCGGTCTTCGTTGCGCGAACCGAAGTCCCTGTTGCGACGGCCATCCTCGATCCGCTGCTGGCCGACCTGTGCTTCGGCGCTGTCCCAGGCGGCGGTCGGGCGACTCCCGCGCCAGCGCAACTGCGCGAAATCGCGGCGCTGCGGCTCGAACCAGTAGAGCGCGGATGAAGGTTGCGACTGGCCGTAGCCCGCGGTGAGCTCGTCGTACCGCGGCGTGCGTGGCTGCTCCGAGTACTGCAGCGACAAGGCGAGTTCGTTGTCCTCCATTACCGTCGCGCGGACCCTGGCGTCGGCCGCGCGTGCGGTGAATCGCGTGTACGGCAATTCCTCGCCGCCACCGACACGGCGCTCGTTCACGTCCTGGTAGGTCGCGCCGCCGCTCACGACCAGTCGCTCGTGGCCGAGGGCGCCTTCCGCGCGCGACAACGTCGAGTCGTCGGCGCTGCCATACATCGATCGCAGCAGCCCGCGAGCTTGCCATTCGCTGCCCGCGATGCGGGGCTCCAGGGTCAGCATCTGCACCACGCCGCCCATCGCATCGCTGCCATACAGCGCGGACATCGGGCCGCGGACGACTTCGATGCGGGACAGTGACTGGCTGTCGACCAGCGCGACATACTGGTTGGGCGCGTTGCGGAAGATCGCGTCGTTGAGGCGGAAGCCGTCAACGACATGCAGCACCTCGGAGCCCTTGAGGCCGCGCAGGATCACGATGCCCTGGCCGGGTGTCGTCTGCTGCACGTAAGCGCCGGCCTGGCCGCGCAGCGCCTCCATCACGGTCTGCGGGGCTGCCGCCCGGATTTCGTCCCGGCCGATGACGTCCGTCGCCACCGGCACGTCGAACGTGGACTCGGCACGCCGGGTCGCCGTGACCTGGATCGTCTCCAGGGCCTCGGCAGAATGCGCGGGCACCGGCGGCAGCAGCGAGCCGGCCAGCAATGCCGCGAGCGGGGTGAGATGGCCTGTTTTCATCGCGGATGCGGTCAAGCTGGCTGCAGATTATAGCGTGGCAACGGCGGGTGGCGTGGGGGAGAGGCGGCGCGCGCGGCCGGGGCGAGCCGTCCCATCCCGGGTCCGCTAGAATGGGTGTACAGGCTGCAACGGGCAGCCGCGACGGGGCCTGCCCTTGAAGACTGCCCAGGATATTTACCGCGACCTGCAATCGAGCCTGGGGGACGTCCTGCCGGACGCCGAACTGTTCATCAAGGCGGAGGTCGCCGCCGAGGTGCTCAAGCTCAAGGTGGAGCGGGACGCCGTGATCCTCGGTCACAACTACATGGAACCCGCGCTGTTCCACACGGTTCCCGACTTCCAGGGCGACTCGCTTGAACTCAGCCGCCGTGCCGCCGAGACGGACAAGTCGGTCATCGTGTTCTGCGGCGTGCGCTTCATGGCCGAGACAGCGAAGATCCTCAACCCGACCAAGACGGTGCTGCTGCCGACGGAGAAAGGCGGCTGCTCGCTGGCGGAAAGCATTACGGCGGCCGACGTCCGTGCCTTGCGCGAGGCCTATCCGGGCGTGCCGATCGTCACCTACATCAACACCTATGCCGACGTGAAAGCCGAGTGCGACATCTGCTGCACGTCGAGCAACGCGGCCGCAGTCGTCGAATCGCTCAAGTCCGACACGGTGATCTTCCTGCCCGACGAGTACCTCGCCCGCAACGTGGCGCGCGAGACGGGGCGCCATGTCATCGTGCCGTCGGTGCTGCGCAAGGGCGCGGCCGCGGCGAATGGCGGCGACACGACCGTCGAGCACACGATGGTGGCCTGGAAGGGCCGCTGCGAAGTGCACGAGTTGTTCACGCCCGAAGACATCGACGTGGTGCGCAAGCAGTACCCCGACGTCATGATCCTGGCGCACCCTGAGTGCAGCCCGGAGGTCACCGCGAAGGCGGACTTCTCCGGCAGCACGACGGCCATGATCAGGGCTGTCGAAAAGTCGAAGGCGAAGCGCTTCCTGCTGCTCACCGAATGCTCGATGGGCGACAACATCGTCGCCGCCAACCCGGGCAAGGAAATGCTGCGGCTCTGCAGCCACCGCTGCCCGCACATGCACGAGATCACGCTCGAGCAGACGCGCGACTCGCTCAAGTTCATGCGCTGGGAGATCGACGTGCCCGAGCACATCCGGGTGCGCGCGTTGCGTGCCGTCGAACGCATGCTGGCCGTCGGGCCGAAAATCGATTGAGCGAGATTCTCCGCAGCGACGTCCTGGTCATCGGCTGCGGCATTGCCGGCGGCACGGCGGCGCTCGAGCTCGCGGAGTCGGGGCTCGATGTCACTGTCATCACGCGCGCCGATCGCGCCGGTGAATCGAACACTTACTGGGCGCAGGGTGGCATCATCTTTCGCGGCGAAGACGATTCGCCCGAATCACTGGCACAGGACATCATCAATGCGGGCGCCGGCCTGTGCCACGAGCAGGCGGTCCGCACGCTTGCCAACGAGGGTCCGCCGCTGGTCCAGTCGATCCTGATCGACAAGCTCGCCGTGCCGTTCGACCGTGCGCCTGACGGGCGCCTCGCCCTCGGCCGGGAAGGCGGGCACTCGATTGCGCGCATCGTGCACTCCACTGACGCCACCGGCCGCGCCATCGAGGACAAGCTCATCGAGGCGCTGCGCGCACAGCCACGCGTTCGCCTGCTCACCCAGCACACCGCCGTCGACCTGCTGACCCCTGCGCACCAGGGCCGCGACCGGCGCGCCGTGTACGATCCGCTGTCGTGCGTCGGCGCGTACGTCTACGACCAGCGCGCGGGCAGGATCGACCTCTGCTTTGCTCGCGCCACCGTGCTCGCAACCGGCGGTCTCGGCCAGATCTTCCTGCGCACGACCAATCCCGCCGGCTCCCGCGGCGATGGACTCGCGATGGCGTATCGCGCCGGCGCGCGCGTGATCAACACCGAATACGTCCAGTTCCATCCGACGGCCTTCTACCATCGCAACGCGCCCTGCTTCCTGATCACCGAAGCCGTGCGTGGCGCGGGCGCGCGCCTCGTCGACGAGCAGCGGCAGCCGTTCATGGACCGTTACGACGCGAAGTGGAAGGACCTCGCGCCGCGCGACGTCGTCGCCCGCAGCATCCACGCCGAAATGCTGCGACAGGGCGTACCCAACGTCTACCTCGACGTCGCCAGCTACGTTCCGGTCGAACGCATTCACGCCGAGTTCCCCGAGATGTATCGCAGCTGTCTCGAGTACGGCATCGACATCACGCGTGACCCGCTGCCGGTCGTGCCGGCCGCGCACTATTCGTGTGGCGGCGTGTGGGTCGACCTTGACGGCGCAACCACGGTCGAGCGGCTCTACGCTGTGGGCGAGGTCGCATGCTCTGGCCTGCACGGGGCCAACCGGCTCGCCAGCACTTCGCTGCTCGAGGGCCTGGTCTGGGGTCACCGCTCGGCACAGCGCATCGTGGGTCAACTCGCCACGAGCAACGGCGCGCGCTTCGAGGACATTCCGCCGTGGCAGGACACCGGCACCGAGGCACCCGATCCCGCGCTCATCGCGCAGGACATGAGTTCGCTGCGGCACATCATGTGGAACTACGTGGGCCTGGTGCGAACCACGCGCCGGTTGCTGCGTGCGATCGAGGCCCTGCGCAACCTCGAAGTCGAGGTCGAGCGCTTTTATCGCGCGGCGGCAATGACCGACGACCTGATCGGCCTGCGCAACGCCGTACGCGTGGCGCTCATCGTGACGCTGGCCGCGTGGGCGAACCCCGAGAGTCGCGGCTGCCACTACCGCGAATGAGGGTGTAAGAAGCGGCAGGTCCGGTGCGACTAAGGTTCGTGCAGCCGCTCTTGCGGGCCGCATTGCAACCGAAAAAATTTCACGACAGGAGCCTGCCCATGGATTCGAGCCTCAAGTTCAAGCGTCCCGCTGCTGCCATCACGTTCGGCCTCGCGCTGGGCGCCGCACTCAGCCTTGCTGCGGTTTCTGCGAACGCCGCGGATGCCCCGGGCGCCAAGCGCGACAAGTGTTTCGGCGTGGCCCTCAAGGGCAAGAACGACTGCGCGGCCGGCGCCAACTCGTGCGCAGGCAGTTCGACTGCCAGTTACCAGGGTGATGCCTGGAAGTACGTCCCCGCCGGTACCTGCGAAAAGACTGCCTCGCCGACGTCGCCGACGGGCTACGGTCAGCTGGTGCCGTTCAAGGCCGCGAAGAAGACGTCGTGAGCGGAGACTGCGAATGAACACCCTCGTGGCATGGTTTGAGCGCATCCCGCACTCCCTGATCGCGCTGCTCGGGCGGTTCTCAATTGCGGCCGTGTTCTGGAAGTCGGGGCAGACCAAGATCGAGGGTTTCGCGCTCGACCTGTTCGGTGGCGAGTTCCAGTTCGGCTGGCCGCGGCTCGCCGAATCGACGATCCCGCTGTTTCAGGAAGAGTATGCACTGCCGCTGGTGCCACCGGAAATTGCAGCCTACGCGGCGGCCACGGCGGAGCATGTGTTTCCAGTACTGCTGCTGCTCGGGTTTGGTTCGCGCTTCTCGGCGCTCGCCCTGCTCGTGATGACGCTCACGATCCAGGTGTTCGTGTATCCGTCTGCGTACCCGACCCACGGTGTCTGGGCGACGGTGCTGCTGTACCTCCTGGCGCGCGGACCCGGGAAGTACTCCGTGGATCACTGGCTCACGTCGCGGGCGTCGTCGGGTTAGTCGCGGGGCTGGTCGACTGTCTCGTTGACCGGGCCTTGATCGGGATCGGCATCCGGACGCCGCGCATAAGCCTGCATCGACTCGCGCAGGAACTCGACCTGCCGCCGGAAACTGCGGCAGGGTGAGCAGACAGCCAGGTGCACGTTGAGCCCCACCTGTTCGCCGAGCGTCAGTGAGCGCTCCTGCTCCTCCGACATCGTGCGCGTGGCGTCATGGCAGTTCATCGGTGCACGGTCTCCTCGCCGAACCAGTGCTGCTCGAGGCAACCGCGCAAGCGCAGCCGCGCGCGATGCAGGCTGACGTTGAGGTTGCTGGTGCTGATACCTACGGCGCGGCAGATCTCCGGGCTCTCGAGTTCGACGAACTCGCGCATCATGAAGACCCGCGCCTGCTGTCCCGGAAGGTGGTCGAGACAAGCCTCGAACACACGCCAGAACTGGTCGTCCCGCAGCGAAGCGTGCGGATCGCCCCAGTCGGCGGGTGCGGCTTCGTTGGTCCAGTGCCCATCCGGCTCGAAGAATCCGTCGGGCACTGGATCCGGCTCCGCGTCCTCGACCGGGGCAGCCGCGTAACGCGTTTGCGCCCGCAGCTGGTCCGCTATCTTGTGCCGCAGGATGCCGAAGACCCAGCTGCGGTACGCGGCGCGCCCCGCGAACGAGCCCGACCCGCGCAAGGCCCCGATGAATGCTTCCTGCACGGCGTCTTCGGCGAGGCTCGGATCTGACAGCTGCAGCGTCGCAAAGCGCACCATGCGTCGCCGCAGGTCCTCGACGAACTGCGGATCGTTCAGCGCGCCGGCCGCGCTGGAGATGCCGCCGTCGGAATTGTCCGGGTTCGCCATGCGCGTGCTGCGCGGCAGCGGATTCAGCCCAGGACGCGGATCAGTTCCCGCACCGTCATGCAGACGAGCAGCAGCGACCCGAAGGCGAAGACCGTAAACCGCACGACCACTTTGTTGATCGTGGACTGCACCAACGAGTGCACGACACGGCTGCCAACGTAGCCCCAAGCCAGGGTCAGCGTGCCCGCGGCGCCGCCGCCGGTCAACGCGATGAAGAACATCAGCGCATAGAAGATCGTGGGCTGCTCGTGCAGGTGGTTGTAGTTGTCGGCGACTGAGCGGGCGTGTTCAGGCATCCGGTGAGCGTACGTGCCCGGGTGTGCGGCTTCCTGCGGGTCGATGCCCACGCGCTTCATGGCGGGGATGCGCGTGGCATACAGCCAGAACCACATCACGAGCGTCCAGGTCACGAGGGCCAGGACAGGCAGCAGGAATTCAGTGGTGGCCGGCATCGATCGTCTCCCTGATGTAGAGCTTTTTCTTACTTGTCGAGCACTTCGAA
>JBAVIQ010000426.1:0-3554 GCA_049687035.1 Steroidobacteraceae bacterium | reverse complement strand
TGATTGTCGAGCAGCTGTACCTTGTCGCGGCCGGAGTTGCGGTCGCCCAGCGTCACGAACAGGTTGCCGTCGCGACCAAACACGAGACGCGAGCCGAAGTGGTGCCGGCTGGCCATCGCCGGCTGCTGCCGGAAGATGACGGTGACGTCGTCGAGTCCGCTGGCCCCGAGCCTCGCACGGACGACGCTCGTGCCATTCGTTCCCTCGCCGCGGGGTTCCGCGTAGGAAAGATAGATGCGCTGGTTGCGCGCGAAATCAGGATCGAGCGCGACATCGAGCAGGCCGCCCTGCCCCACCGCATCCACCACAGGAACGCCGGCGAGCGGCTCCCCCACCTTGCCGCTGCGATCAACGACACGCAGCCGGCCGGGGCGTTCGGTGACGAGCGCGCGACCGTCCGGCAGAAAAGCGATACCCCAAGGGTGCTCCAGCCCGCGGGTGACGACCGTCAGCTGTACCTTGGCTTTCTGGGTGACGACGCCCAGGGTGTCGTCGAGGGCACAAGCCGCCCCGGCGAAGACCAGCAGTGCGATCGCACCCAAGGCGGGAACGACCGAGGCAGTGACGAGCTGCGCGCGGGTTGATGACTGGACCGGCCGTGACATGAAGAACTCCGGGCGGAGATGGACGATGCACGCATCTTCGCATCCCTGCGGCCTGCGGAGTCAGGCGGCCGCGTCGCGAGCGGCTTCCTTGGCCCTGAAGGCCGCGGCCTCGTGCCTGCCTTCGATGAAATAGTAGATCAGGAACGCGAGGCCAACCCCGGCCGGGATCAGGCCGAAGAACCGCACGTCCTCACCTGCCACCGCACCCAGTGCCAGGAACAGGGCGATGCCGATGAACAACCAGACCATGCCGGTCAGCAGATGGCGCGGACGCTTGTTGCGATCCAGTGGGCCATAGTAAGCGTCCGGCAAGGCCGGCAGCTCCATGCCGCGCTCGATGGCGGCCATGCGCTCCTTGTGGTGCGCCTCGACGACGTCGCGACGGCGGCGGTAATCGAGGATCTGGTAAATGATGGGAATCCCGAGCGACATGACGATCGCGACGATCGGGATGAAAACTGCAACGACTTCTTCGTTCATGGACGTGCCTCCTGGGCTGTTGATGTTTGTATGCGCCAGCGCCGGGAAAGGTTGCAGGGCCCGACTTGCAACCTTCCGACCCCTGCAGGCATATAAAGGCCCATGGACGCGGCAATCGAAGGTCATCTGGCGGCAGGCAGGCATGCCCGCGCCTTCGACCTGATCGTGCCGGAATTTCGTAACCGTGTGTTTCGGCTCGCCTTTTCGATCCTCAAGGACCGGGCAGCAGCGGAAGACGCGGCGCAAGAGACGCTCGTCCGCGTCTGGAAGGCCTTGCCGGGGTTCGATGGCCGGGCGGCGCTCGGCACCTGGATCTACGCCATCACTCGGAACACCTGCCTGATGGAACTGCGCAAGCGCCGGCCGACCGTCTCGTTCGACGATCCGGATTCGCTCGAAGCGCAATATGCAGCCGCGAGCATCGCCACCGGCCCGGCCGGGGATCCGGAACGCGACAACCTGCTGCGCCTGCTGGAAACGCTGCCCGCGAACCAGCAGCAGGCCGTGCGACTGTTTTATCTCGAGGACCGTTCCTACGATGCCGTGGCCGAGGCGCTCGGCATGCCGCTCGGGACGGTCAAGAATCTTCTGTTCCGGGCTCGCAAGCGCCTGATGGAACTTGCCCAGCCCGAAGAGGTGCAGGCCGCATGAATACCAATCACTTCGCCCTGACGCTCGGACCCTGCGCCGACTATGAGTTCGACCTCGTCGAACTGCACGAGGGCTCGCTGGAAGCCGGCCGCGCCGGCGCCGTGCAGCACCACATGACTCACTGCGCCCGCTGCCGCGCGTACGCCTCGGCGCTTGGCGAACTCGATGCTGCGCTCGCCGCTGCCTTGCCACGCCCCGCGTTGTCGCCGGACTTCGATGCGCACTTGCGGGAACAGATTGCGGAACTCACCCGGGGGCCGAGTCGCACGGCAGCGCTCGCCGCAGCGGAACGCGAGCACGCGTGGCTGCTGCAGAACCTGGGTCGCGGCCTCAGCTGGCGAACGGTGCTGAATGCGGCGGCGCTGGGATCCGTCGTCGGCGGCGTCATCGTCGGTCTCGATTCCGCCGCATCGGGATTGCTGCAATCGTTCGGCCTGGTCGGCTCGGGCATGAGTGCGACGCTGACGTTCTCTATCGCACTCGGCGCGGTGTTTGCCATGTGTGGCGCGGTGTTTGCGCGTCGGCCACCCGGCGGCTCGATACTGCTGGCGGACTGATCGGCTCCGCGCTGCTGACGAGCCATGCGGGCGCGTCGCTTACGCGTTGTGGTCCTCGATGATCGAGTTGCCGCCGTCAGCGACGATCAACTGGCCCACGATGTAGGACGCGGCCGGAGACGCGAGAAACGCAATCAACGCCGCGATCTCGTCCGGCGAGCCCGAACGTCGTACTGGCGTGCGCAGCCCCGCTGCGGCTTCCCGCTCCGTCTGCGAACCGGTTGCGATCCAGCCGGGTGCGATCGCATTCACAGTCACCCCGTGCGGCGCCGCCTCGAGCGCGATGGCGCGTGTGAAGCCGACCATGCCGGCCTTTGCGGCCGCATAGGCTGTGTCCCCTGCTACTGCGGACACGGCTCCGGTCGTCGACGACACGTTCACGATGCGGCCATAGCCACGAGCCTTCATGCCGAGCAGGAATGCGCGCGTCACGAGGAATGCGGACGTCAGGTTGCGTTCGAGCGAGCGCTGCCAGTCGCCGAGGTCGAGTCGCTCGAGGTGACCGGGTGCATCCATCTCGCCGAGGACCGCCATGCCGGCGTTGTTGACGAGCACGCTCACGTCGCCGAGTGCTTCAGCATGCTCGTGCAGCCGCTCGATGTCGGGTTCGCTGGTCAGGTCAGCGACGATCGCGTGGGCCTCGTGCCCCGCGGCGCGGAGTTCAGCGGCTCGATCCTTGATCCTGTCGGTGGTCGAGACGATGAGGATGCAGTGCCCGGCGCGAGCAAGCGCCTGCGCCGTGGCAAAGCCGATACCGGTCGGACTGCCGGCTCCCGTGACGACGGCGACGGTGCGCGCAGTCACGGAGTTCGCCTCAGACCTTGCGGGTCCAGCCAAAGGTGTCGGGTGCGGTGCCGTTCTGGATCGCGACCAGCGCGGCGCGCAGCTTCTGGGTCACCGGACCGACATCGCCACTGCCGACGCGGACGTCCGTGCCGTCGCTGCGCACGAGCGTGCCGACTCCCGCCAGCACGGCAGCGGTGCCGGACAGCGCGGCTTCACCAGTCTTGACCCACTCCATCATTTCGGCGACGTCGAACACGCGCTCTTCGATCTTGAACCCCATCTGCCTCGCCATCGTCAGCAGCGAATCGCGCGTGACGCCGTGCAGGAACGTGGAGTCGAGGCTGCGCGTCAGGATGTGCCCTTCGCGGATGAGCAGGAAGTTCGCGGCGCCGGTTTCCTGCACGGAGCCTTCCGGACAGAACAGCACCTGGTCGATCTTGTACTTTTCCTTCGCGGCGAGCGTCGGGCCCATGGC
>JBAVIQ010000425.1:0-1677 GCA_049687035.1 Steroidobacteraceae bacterium | reverse complement strand
ATATTCACCTCCCCCTTGAGGGGGGAGGGCGGTGCATCTGCGGCTTAGGCAGGCCAGCGGCGTTGGTGCCTCATCAAAGATGGCCTGTCTAATACCGATCGAGGAAACTTTTGACTCAGTAACTATTCGCAAGTGACGTCATGCCCGCGAAGGCGGGCACCCAAGCAAGCCAGCAACAAACGGTTCGTGGCAGCTTGGCTGGGTCCCCGCCTTCGCGGGGATGATGGGGTGGACGGCCCCTTTGCGGCATCTGTGTGCCAAGCTGGCCGGTGTTGATTCGAACCAGAAAGAGGGACCGTCCATGACAGAGATTAGCAGACTTCGCATTGGATTTGATCTGGCAAAAGGTGTTTTTCAAGCGCATGGCGTGCGCAGTGAGCCGGGCGAGCCGGTCGCGGTCGTGAAGCGTCTGCGGCGGTGCGAGGTTGAAAAATTTTTCACCCGTTTGCCGCCCAGCGATATTGGCATGGAAGCGTGCGCTTCGGCGCACCACTGGGCGCGGCTGGCGAAGCAGCACGGTCACGACGTCCGTCTTATTCCACCGGCCTACGTGAAGCCCTACGTCCGCCGTAACAAGACCGATGCCAACGACGCGGCTGCAATCTGCGAAGCGATGTCGCGTCCCTCGATGCGCTTCGTGCCGGTGAAGAGCGAAGCCGATCAGGCGCTGATCATGTTGCACCGGACGCGGGCGTCGTTTGTCGTGCAGCGGACTTCGCTGGCCAACCGGATCCGTGCAGCGTTCGCAGAGTTCGGCATTGTGCAGCCCGTCGGCGAGCGTGGCCTCAACGATCTGCTGGCAACAATCGCCAAGCGGGCGGGCGTATTCGAACAGCTGCCGCCAGCGTTATGCATGGTGCTTGATGAACTGGCGCTGCAATGGGCGAGCGTTGATGCTTGTGTGCGCCGTTTCGACGCGGCGATTGCAGCGGGATTGAAGACAAACACGCGCGCGGCCCGTCTGACAAAGGTTCCCGTCATCGGTCCGGCAGGCGCCAGCGCCATCGACGCCATGCTGCCCAATCCAGATGTCTTCAAGAGCGGACTCGACTTCGCCGCCTGGATCGGATTGACACCGCGCGAAGACAGTTCCGGCAACACGATCCGGCGCGGCGGCATCAGCAAGAAAGGTGACGGCTACCTGCGGCGCTTGCTTGTTCTGGGTGCCACCGCGCGGCTCGCACTCATCCGCCGCGGACGGGCCAAAAACGTCTCCGATTGGGAGCGCAAAATGGCAGCACATCCGAAACGCAAACTGGCGGCGGTCGCGCTCGCCAACAAATCGGCACGCATAGCTTGGGCGATGCTGGCCAGGAACGAGATTTACCGCGTGCCCGATGGGTGCTTGCCTGTGGCTGCGTAAAAGCGGCAGCAGGAAGCACTCGAAACGCGCGGTGAAGGAGGGCAAGAGCTTAGGTATGTGATGACGAACGGTCGAGGCGACCGGGATCAGGACACTCCGCGGTCGTCACGTGGACAAGTCACCACGCCGGGATGATTGGAGACCAGATCTTCGCGAACTTCATCAAGGCCAGCGGCGTCACGTGCCGCACACACAGGCCGTATACATGACCGCTCCCAAGCCCGTCGATTCACATGCGCCAAAGCACTTGCATTCCCGGGGCCGTCCATACATGACGACCTTGGGTGTGTCAGAATTTATTGCGGCCGGTATGA
>JBAVIQ010000424.1:0-1979 GCA_049687035.1 Steroidobacteraceae bacterium | reverse complement strand
GACCTCGTCCACCCCGACTACGCCGAACTCGTCACCGAGTACCTGCGCCGCCATGCGGCGGGCGAGGCCGCGCCTGCGCGGCTCGAAGTCGACCTGCAGCCGGATACCGCGGGCCACGCGCACCGACTCGAGCTCAGTTTCTCGCGCACGATGCTGGATCGCCGCCCTGCCGTGATCGTGACCGGTGTCGAGATGACGCCGCGCGCCCCCGCCGAAACGGGCAGCTCGCGCAGCCACGGCAGCGCTTGGGAAGCGCTGGATTCACTCGCCGAGAGCGTGCTCACGACCGATGTCGACGGCCGCATCGTCTACATCAACTCGGCCGGCGAACAGCTGATGGGTAAACCAGCCAGCGAAATCCTCGGCCGCACGCTCGGCGACGTCATCGAGCTGGTGGAAGAAGGCGACCGCAAGGCGGCCAGTGACCCCGTCCGGCAGAGCCTGACGACGGGAACGCGCGTCAGCCTCGGTCGCCGCGGCATGCTGGTCTCGGCCGCAAGCGACGGCGAGCGTTCGATCGAACTGACGGTGTCGCCCATGCGCGACGCGAACGGCCGCGTCGACGGCGCCGTCATCGCACTGCGTGACGTGAGCGACCTGCGTGGACTCACGCGGGCAATGACGTACCAGGCGAGCCACGACGCCCTCACCGGGCTGGTGAACCGCCGCGAGTTCGAGCGCCGGCTCGAGGAAGCGCTGGAGGCGACGCGGGGTGGCGCGCGGCACGTGTTGTGCTACCTCGACCTCGACCGCTTCAAGGCCGTCAACGACGAATGCGGCCACGTCGCAGGCGACAGCATGCTGCGCGAGGTCGCCGCTCTGATCAAGGACGCGGTCCGTGATTCGGACACCGTCGGCCGCCTCGGTGGCGACGAGTTCGCCATCCTGCTGGCGGGCTGCCCCCTCGAGAAGGCCCGGCAGATTGCCGACGACGTCGTGCGCGCGGTCAACGATCACCGCTTCGTCTGGAAGGACAAGATCTTCGGCATCGGCGTGAGCGTGGGCCTGGTCGAAATGACGGTCGAAAGCACCTCCATCGAAGACCTCTTGCATGCTGCGGATTCGTCCTGCTACGTCGCGAAGAACCAGGGCGGCCACGTCCACGTCTACTCGGCGCGCGACGAAGCCGATGCCCGCCAGCGCGGCGAGATCCTGTGGCTGCAGCTGCTGCAGTCGGCGCTCAAGGACGACCGCTTCGAGCTGCACGCGCAGCCGATCATGCATGCCTCCGCGGACGCGCAGGCAGGCGGTCCCGGCCTCGAGATCCTGTTGCGGCTCAAGGACGACAGCGGTGTGTCGATTGCCCCGGCCGAATTCATGCGCGCGGCTGAACGCTATCGGCTGATGCCGCACGTCGATCGGTGGGTCGTGCAGACCTCGCTCACGTTGCTGGCGCGCGGGGCCATCCGTCTCGCGCCGGACCGCAGTCTCTGCATCAACCTGTCCGGGCAGACGCTCGGCGACAGCGCCTTCCTCGAGTTCGTGGTCGAGTGCCTCGATCGCACCGGAGTTGCGCCGAGCCGCGTCTGCTTCGAAGTCACCGAGAACTCGGTGATCACCAACATCGAGCACGCGCGCCGCTTCATCGGCGTGCTGCATGGCATGGGATGCCAGTTCGCGCTCGACGACTTCGGCCGCGGCCTGAGCTCGTTCGCGAACCTGAAACACCTGTCGCTCGACTACCTCAAGATCGACGGCTCGTTCATCCGCAACCTGGCCTCCGACAACGTGAACCAGGCGATGGTGACCGCGATGGTCAAGCTCGCGCGATCGCTCAATTTCAAGGTGATCGCCGAGCAGGTCGAAGACCTGAGCGCGCTCGATTCAGCGCGCCGCATGGGCGTCGACTTCGTCCAGGGTTACCAGGTGGGACGCCCGGCGCCGTTGCAGCTCGCCAGCTGACAGCAGGGGCCAGGCGGCTTCGCTCGCATCCGGGCGTCGCGATCCACGACGGGAATACCCTCGCTGCTGCGTTATGC
>JBAVIQ010000423.1:0-3424 GCA_049687035.1 Steroidobacteraceae bacterium | reverse complement strand
TCACGCACATAGGCGCACTTCTCGGGACCGCCCGCGATGCCGACCGCGCGACAGCCCGCCATCTTGGCGAGCTGACCCACGACCGAGCCCACCGCGCCGCTTGCGGCGGAGACCAGCACCGTTTCACCGGCCTTAGGCATGCAGATCTGATTCAGGCCGTACCAGGCGGTGACGCCGGGCATGCCGACGGGGCCGAGATAGGCCGAGAGCGGGACGTGTCTTGTGTCGACTTTGTTGAGGCCCGTGCCGTCCGAGACGCCGTATTCCTGCCAGCCCAGGAAGCCTATGACGGCGTCGCCGGGGGCGAACTTCGGGTTCTGCGAGGCTTCGACGACGCCCGCCGTGCCGCCGAGCATCGTCTCGCCGATCGGCTGCGGCGCCGAGTACGACTTGGCGTCGTCTATGCGGCCGCGCATGTAGGGGTCGAGCGACAGGAATTGATTGCGCACCAGGACCTGGCCGGGACCCACGCTGGGGACGGGAACGCGCTCAAGACGGAAGTTATCCGGCGAGACGGCGCCGCCCTGCGGGCGGCTGGCAAGAACGATGCGCTGGTAGGTCTGGGTCATGGCGATGAGTGCTCCTCGTGCGAAGGAGCATCTTCGCACGGGGAGCGGCTTGGTGTCCGACGTGGGCGACTGCGGCGGCTAGATTTCTGCGTCGGGACCAGGCCGTCAGTCCACGGACACCGTACCTATCGCTGAACATGACGATGCTCGATCATCCGACCGGAAGACGATGTTTGCTGGAACTGCATTGCAATGCGGAGCGAATGTTGTGCCAAGGTGTCGAGTGGTCACTTCTGCGGATTTCATCGCGACGCCATTTACAAGCACTGGCTGGTCCAATCGAAACGTGGCGGACCCTGCAGCATGTATTTCAAAGATCCCTGCGAGCGGCCCGCCTCCCAAAATGGACGCCACATCCCAGGGATCCGAAACGTCGATTGATCCGCGGCTCATAATTCGTCAACCCTTAAGACTCGTACGGGAACGTCACCGACAGCAGTTCTCTCGGTGCCGCCGCCACGAAGAATAGTACCGTTGGGCAGCCTATACGGGGCAACGGTCGATGGTGATGAGAACGTCCCACGTTTCACTTCGAGCGTCACTTTGATTTCAGGTGGTCGCGGCAGCGCCAGGCGCTGTTGTGCACGTCCGGCTGTGGAATTGACGGTATCACTGACGTAGTGAGTTCCCGCGCGTCCACCTCGCAGCAGGCCGGTCCTGTTGGTTGCATCCAGTTCGGCCCGGGACATGGCTCGCTGGACGATTTCTGTGGTTGTCGACTCAGCGCGTCGAGTGGACTTCGCTGCACGACGCAATGCCTTCGTAGGCGCCAGGATCGACTGACACGGTTTGACGACGTCGCAAACGGTGAATCCAACATAAACAATGGCTGTGGCGCTTTCGCCCCGTTGAGCAGCGTCGTACGCGTCCCTGGCGTCGTGGACGGGGGAGAGGATCAGGACGTCGACCGCGTTAATCCCGAGATCGAGGAAGAAGCGTTCGAGGCTTTCCTGTGCGTACTCGTCGTCGACAGAAGTTTCTGCCCAGGTCGACGTCGGCACGCCGCTTCCTGCCGCTCCCGGCGCGCCTGCATACAGGATGGTGCCGCCGCAAGTAGGCGAGAACGTCCCCGCGCCGCACAATCCGACGCCGCTCTGCGCTGAGCGGCCTGGCAATGCGGTCGCCGGCGGTGGTGGCAATCCGTCGTGGTTCAGCAGGCCGTAGGCGAGCGAAGACAGGATCGAATCGACAACGAACTTGCCGACATAGATCGAAAGGCCGCCGTCGACGAGGTAACCCGTGGGGTCCGTCGCGTTCAGCGGCCGGTTGCCGACGTACGCATACGGATTCACCGACTGCGAGTCGCCCGGGTCGCCGATCAGCGGATCGGCCGAGAGGAATCGGCCAATTGCCGGGTCGTACACGCGACCGTTCATGTGGACGAGCCCGACGTTGTCGAGCATCTCGTGCCCGGTGAAACCCTGCCGGGTCGTGTTGGCGATGCCCAGCCAGTCCGGTGCGGTCGCTGCACTCCAGTTACTGCCGCGCCGGGTGCCGAACGTCCCGAAGCTTTCCTTGGCAACCGTCGCGCCCGCTTCGTTCAGCAGCGTATCGCTGCTGCCAAGATGGTCTGGCACGACGTAGGTCGTGGAAGTCGTGCCGTTCGAGTTGCGCGAGACGATGACGGTCGATCCGCCGGGTGTCGGCACGTAATGCCGCCAGTACGTCAGGCCCGTGGAGGTCGCCGATTCCTTTTCGAGCAGGCTGCCGACGTAGTGCGTCGTCTCGGTGCCGTTCTGGTAACTCGCGACCTGTCGCCAGCGCTCGCGATCGGGACCATAGGCGATCTGGGCCTGATAACCTGGTTTGCGCAACGTGGTTGGCAGGTTGAACGAAGCCCAGTCCTGGGCGAGGCCGTTGCGCGACGCAAGATTGCCGTTGCGGTCGTATGTGAACGCCTCACTTCCAGCCGCCGTCACCGCGTGCGGCCGCGATGCGTTGCCGTAGGCGTAGCTCCCGATGTCCGATTTCTGCAGGACGTTGCCCGATGCGTCGTAGCTCACGGACAGGTTCGCCGAACCGTTCAGCGTCGAGTTCGTTACGCGATCGAGCCCGTCGTACGTGAAAGCTTCGGCCAGGTTCTGATTCAGATCGCGGCGCTGCAGGAGGTTGCCGGCCGCATCCCACTGGTACGCGAGATTCTGGCGGCTGCTGCCGGCACCGGCAGTGCCTGCCTGCTGCGCTGTCAGGCGCTGTGTTGCCGAGTCGTAGCTCGATGATCGCGCGATGGCATTGCCCGACAGCGACTCCTGGGTCGGTGCATCGAAATCGCTGACCGCGTTGAGCTTCCACAGCGTGCGTGGCGTCGCCAGCGTGATGTCGTCGATCTGCGACGGCGTGCCGAAGCTGTACGAATAGCGAAGCCTGAGCCGGCTGCCCGATTGACCCGCAGGCACTGGGCTCGATGGATAAGTCAGCGTGTCGATCTCGCCGATCGAGTTGTACGTGTAGTCGTACTGGTAGCTCTGGTCCGTCGTGATCGTGCGCGTGCCGACGCGCCCGAGGCTGTCGTAGGCGAGCGCCTCCGCATAGCCGAGGCCGGCTTTCGACACCAGTCGTCCGACGTTGCGCGCGGCTGCGGACGAACCCCACGTCCAGTTGCTCGTTCCTTCGGGTTCGGTGCGCGACACCTGGCGTCCGAGCGTGTCGTAAGCCATGGTGAACGAACGTCCATTCGCGTCGGTCCAGGCAACGACTTCACCGAGTGAATTGTGTGCGAAAGCCCAGGTTCCAGCGTCCGTGTCCGCCCATTGCGTGCGGAATCCGCGCGCATCGTAGGTGCCGGTCGAGACGGCACCGAGCGCGTCCTGGACACGATTGAGGTTGCCGAGCGAGTCGTAGTCGTAGCGCGTGAT
>JBAVIQ010000422.1:0-1739 GCA_049687035.1 Steroidobacteraceae bacterium | reverse complement strand
ACGCAGCAGATCACGAAGGCCATGAAGATGGTCTCGTCGTCGAAGCTGCGCCGGGCCCAGGAACGCATCGTGCGCAGCCGGCCCTACGCGCAGGAGATGCTGCGCGTGTTCAACAACCTGGCCACGCGCGTGGATCCGGCGGCACATCCGCTGCTCACCGACGACCCGCACGCGGGTCGCACGCTGCTCGTGGTGATCAGCGCCGACCGCGGCCTGTGCGGCAGCTTCAACACCAACGTCATCAAGACCACGGCGCAGTACGTCACCGAACACCCGGGCGACCCCGGACGGGAAGTGGCGCTCGCGCTGGTCGGCCGCAAGAGCCGCGACTTCTTCATGCGCCGCGGCTTCGACGTGCGCTACGAAGAGGTCGGCCTCTTCCAGAACGTGAAGTGGGCCCACGCCCAGGCCATCGCGAGCACCTGCATCAAGGAGTTCCTGGGGCCCGACGTCAGTTCCGTGTATCTCGTCTACAACGAGTTCCGGTCGGTGATTTCCCAGCGCGTGGTCATGGAGCGTCTGCTGCCGATTCCGAAGCTCCCCGCTGATACGGCGGGGGCTGTGGCCCAGGGGGCGGCGGACTACCTCTTCGAGCCGGCGCCGTCGGCGCTGCTCGAGACGCTGTTGCCGTTCCACGTGGCCGTGCAGGTGAACCGCGCGCTGCTGGAATCATCCGCGGCCGAACACGCGGCCCGCATGACGGCCATGGACGCGGCCACGCGCAACGCCAAGGAGATGGTCGACCGTCTCACGCTCTACATGAACAAGGTGCGGCAGGCCGCCATCACCCGCGAGATCATCGAAATTGTCGCTGGCGCTCAGGCGACCTAGGGGCTGGGGACTGGGGGCTGGGGCGTGCCACATGCCCGCAGCAAAGCAACGGACCACGGCAAAGCGGAACAGATATGAACACTGAGAAAGTCGGCAAAGTCATTCAGGTGATCGGTCCGGTGGTGGACGTCGAATTCGCGGACGGGCACCTGCCGGCGATCTACAACGCCGTGCGCGTGCTGTCCGAGAAGACGGCCACTTCAGAGGCGATGGATGTGGTGGTCGAGGTGCAGCAGCACCTGGGCGAGAACCGCGTGCGCGCCGTGGCCATGAAGCCCACCGACGGCATGCAGCGCGGCATGCGTGCGGTCGACACCAACGGCCCGATCATGGTGCCCGTGGGTCCGGCCACGCTCGGCCGCGTGCTGAACGTGCTCGGCGAGCCGGTCGACTTCCCCGATAAACCGGTGAACGCCGCCGAGCGATGGCCCATCCACCGCCCGGCCCCGACGCTGGTGGAGCAGGCCACCGAGACCCGCATGTTCGAAACGGGCATCAAGGTGATCGACCTGCTCGAGCCGTACCTGCAGGGCGGCAAGATCGGCCTGTTCGGCGGCGCCGGCGTCGGCAAGACGGTCATCATCCAGGAGCTCATCCACAACATCGCGATGAAGCACGGCGGCGTGTCGGTGTTCGCCGGCGTCGGTGAGCGGACGCGTGAGGGCAACGACCTCTGGCTCGAGTTCCAGGAGTCGGGGGTCATCGACATCAAGGACTTCGAGAAGAGCAAGGCCGCGCTCATCTTCGGCCAGATGACCGAGCCGCCCGGCGCCCGCGCGCGGGTGGCGCTCACCGGCCTCACTGTGGCCGAGTACTTTCGCGACGAGGAGGGGAAGGACGTCCTCCTCTTCATCGACAACATCTTCCGCTTCACCCAGGCCGGCTCCGAGGTGTCGGCTCTCCTCGGG
>JBAVIQ010000421.1:0-14416 GCA_049687035.1 Steroidobacteraceae bacterium | reverse complement strand
TCAGCAGGCTGGCGATGCGGCGCAAGATCATGATTGGTGCTCCTCCCGTTTCCGTGCCGAATCTTCCCATGCAGGAAATCGCAAGTCAGGACGCCAACGGCTTCGAGGAACAGGATATCCAATTGGTCTTTTCCGTAGCGCAACAATTGCCCGGACGGCATGGCCGGATGCGACGACCCGTGCAGGCCGCGCGCCGGGACGGATCGCGTTCCGGACCCGGCCCCTGCATGATTCGCGCTTCGCGTCGGCGGGCCTGGGGCCGGCCGGTCACCGCTCTCCCCGGGGGAAACACGAGATGCTGAGATCGATCTGGAAAGCGGCCGCCGTGGCGGCCGTGCTGTTTGCGACGACTGCGCAGGCCCAGCAACCGGCACAACAACCTGCATGGATCACCGAGAGCAACGCGAATGCGCAGCCGCTGCTCGAGCTGCTCGCCAAGTACGTTCCAGAGGCCGCTTCCAACTGGGGCGTGGACGGCCACGACGCGGAAGTCACGGACCTGAAACCGGGGGTCGACCAGAGGTTCGAAGCGGATGCCGAGCGGGTCGCCACTGCGCTTGAAGCCAAACTCCCGAGCACCACCGACCGCCAGGTGAAACAGGACTTGCAGATTCTCATCGCGACGGCACGCGACCAGAAAGCGACGAGCGCGCTCACCACTCGTCTCATGCTGCCGTATGCGGACATCCCGAACATGCTGTTCGGCAGCTTCCAGGCGCTGCTCGACCCGCGGGTCGACCGCTCTCGTTACCCTGCCGCACTCGAGCGGCTGCGCAAGTACACCGGACGCGAGCCCGGCTATGAACCGATCACGAAGCTGGCGCAGGACCGATCGACCGAGCGGTTCGGCGAGACGGGCCTGACCGGTCCGTGGACGGCCGAAGTCGAGCAGAACCTTGGTAATTCACAACGCTACCTGCAGGGCATCCGCGACCTGTTCGTGAAGAGCGGGCTCAAGGGTTACGAGAAGGATCTCAAGACGCTCGCAAGCCAGGTGACGGGCTACGACGCCTGGGTGCGCAAGGAAATCCTGCCCCGCGCGCGCAAGACGAACCTCCTGCCGCCCGAGATCTACGCGGACAACCTGAAGAACGTGGGCGTCAAGATGGAGCCGCAGGCGCTCATCAATCGCGCCGTCGTCGGTTTCATGCAGACGCGCGACGAGATGCAGTCGCTCGCCCGGATCATCGCGAAGGAACGCGGGCTTGCGTCGTCCGATTACAAGGACGTGATGCGCGCACTGAAGCAGCAGTCGATCCCGAACGACCGGCTGCTGCCGACCTACAACGCGCGCCTCGCGGCCATCGAAGAGATCGTGCGTCGCGAGCATCTCATCACGCTGCCGGAGCGCGAGGCGGTGATCCGCCTCGCCACCGAGGCGGAATCGGCGGCGCAACCGGCGCCGCACCTGAGCCCGCCGCGCCTCATCGGCAACACCGGCGAGCCCGCCGAGTTCATCCTGCCGCTCGAGAACCCGAACGCGGCGCCGGGCTCGAAGATGGACGACTTCAAGTTCGACGCGATCACGTGGACGCTGACGGCGCACGAAGCGCGGCCGGGTCACGAGCTGCAGTTCGCCAAGATGACGGAAGTCGGCGTGTCGATCCCGCGCGCAGTGTTCGCGTTCAACAGCGCGAACGTCGAAGGCTGGGCGCTGTATGCCGAATCGTTCCTCAAGCCGTACCTGCCGCTCGAGGGGCAGATGGGCGCGCTGCAGATGCGACTGATGCGCGCCGCGCGCGCCTTCCTCGACCCGATGGTCAACCTCGGCCAGATCACGCCGGACGCCGCGAAGAAGTTCCTGATGAACGAGGTGCTGCTCTCCGAGCCAATGGCCAAGCAGGAGGCGGATCGCTACAGCTTCCTCTCGCCGGGGCAGGCGACGTCGTACTTCTACGGCTACGAAAAGCAGCTGGGCATCCGTGCGCGCGCGGAACTGCAGCTCGGCGGCAAGTTCGACGTGCAGTCATACCACGACTTCGTGATCAGCCAGGGCCTCGTGCCGCCCGAGTTGCTCGAGCAGGCTGTGATGGAACAGTACGTGCCCTCGCGCAAGGCGGCGCACTGACGAACACAGCGGCCGGAAGCGGTGTGCGGGGAGGCGAGTGACGGGAATGCTCCTCGCTGCGTCGGGAGGGGCTGGGCGAGCTGCTGCAAGCGTCGGCTGTGGCGCTAGCGTCGGCCTTGCTCAGCTTGTGGATGATCTCCTCGGTCGTGCAGCACGTGCTGCGGTCCGATCCGGTCGACGCTCGCCGCGCCGGCGTGCCGCATGATGTCCGTCAGCTCGCGGTTCAGGATGTCGAGCACGGCCTCGACGCCCGGCTGGCCGAACGCGGCAAGTCCCCACGCCTGCGGCCGGCCGATGCCGACACCGGCGGCACCTAGCGCGAGTGCTTTGAACACGTCAGTGCCGCGGCGAATGCCGCCATCGAGGAAAACGGGAACCCGCTTCTGTACCGCTGCGACAACCTCGGCCAGGCAGTCGATGGTTGCGCGCAGCGTCTCCTCGTTGCGCCCGCCGTGGTTGGAGACGATAACACCGTCGGCGCCGTGCTCGACCGCGAACGCGGCGTCTTCGCCGGTAACGATGCCCTTGATGAGCAGTCTGCCCCTGACAGCGTCGCGCAGCCGGTCGAGGTAGGCGGCGTCGACGTCTAGCGGCGCGATCTGCGTGGCGCGCGTCAGGTCGAGGCCCTCATACAGCGGCTTGCCCTTCCACGAGTCGCGCTGCTGCGGGTCGTGGCAGTCGCTGCAGTCGCGCGAGTCGTTGTGCTGCGCGCGGTAAAGCGTCTCGTTGTTCCGCGGTCCGGGGGAGTCGACGGTCAGGACGATTGCGGTACTGCCGGCGGCCTGCGCGCGGCGGATGACCCCCTTGGCGACCTCCCAGTCGTCGGTGGCATAGAGCTGCTGCCAGACTGGTGCGCCGCGCGCCTCGGCCACGCGCTCGAGCGGCATCGAGGCCACGTTGGACAGCATCATGTGCGCCGAGCGGCTGGCCGCGGCACGCGCTATGGCGACCTCGCCTTCCCGGTTGAAGGCCCGTTGCGACGAGACGGCGCTGACGTAGACCGGGCTCGCCCATGCGGCACCGAACACGCGGGTCGCAAGGCTGATCTTCGTGACGTCGAAGAAGCGGCGCGCGCGGATCTGGTAGTCGGCGAACGCAGCGTGGTTACGGACGACTGTTGCGTCGTCGTCGACGCCGGTGGCGATATAGCCGAAATGCGCCGGCGGCAGCTTGCTGCGGGCGATGGCCTCGAAGTCCATGACGTTCAGCACCTGGTCGGCACTGGTGATGGGCGCGGCCTCGCGCCAGTCCGGTGGCGCGCCCTGGGCTGCGGCCCAGGGGCTGCGCAGCAGCAGTGGCACCGCGCCGGCCAGGCCACCCAGGGCGCCGGTCAATACGTGACGTCGCGTCAGCAGCACTCGCTCATCCATGGCGCCCCCTGCGATTATCGCTGACCAGAAGCTACTCCGGCCGCAGCCGCCACTCCAGCGCCACGATGTTGATGATCTTGATCAGCGTATTGGATGACCGGGCCGGCGTCGTCCCAGGTGCCACCGCCAGTGCGGTCGAGACGCGATGCCTGGCTGCGGATGAATGCTAATCTCTGCGGCTGCGGAGATGTACCCATTGAAGCCAGACGCCACCGGATTGGTCATCCTGCTCGTCGAGGATAATCGTGACATCGCGGAGATGGTCGCTGAATTCCTGGAGCGGAAAGGTTATGTCGTTGATCACGCCGCGGATGGCGTGACCGGGCTGCACCTTGCGGTCACGAACCCCTACGACGTGATCGTCCTGGACCTGATGTTGCCAGGCCTCGACGGCCTCGCCCTGTGCCGCAAGCTGCGTGAGGAAGCGAAGCGCGACACGCCGCTGCTGATGCTGACTGCGCGAGACACCGTCGACGACAAGATCGTGGGCCTTGAGGCGGGCGCCGATGACTATCTCGTCAAGCCGTTCGAAATCCGGGAACTCGAGGCGAGGATCCGCACCTTGCTGCGCCGCCAGCGTGGCACCGTCGTGGCCGAAACCCTGCGTGTGGGTGACTTGTCGCTCGACACCTCGACGCTGGAGGTCACGCGCGCCGGGCAGCCGATCAAGCTGATGCCGATCGGCCTCAAGTTGCTGACGGCCCTCATGCGCGCATCGCCGCGGATCGTGAGTCGACAACAACTCGAGCGCGAGGTCTGGGGCGACGTGCTGCCGGACTCCGACACCTTGCGCAGTCACCTCTACGCGCTGCGCAAGGCAATCGACCGGCCCTTTAACCGGCCGCTGCTCCACACGGTTGCGGGTGCCGGCTACCGCATCGCGTTGACCCATGAAGACAAGTAGCGGCACCCACGGCGGCATCGGCGCACGACTCGGCCGGGCCTTCCTGCTGCAGGCCACCTTCATCAGCGTGGCGACCGTCGTCGGTGTCTTCGTCGCCGGCGCGCTGCTCGAGCGCGTGCTGATCCGCGAGGCCTTGCGAGACGAAGCGTCACACTTCTGGGAGCAGCGCTCGACCCGGCCGGACTTCCCGCTGCCAAGCACGCGCAATCTCACGGGATACATGAGTAATGTGCCCGACGCGCTGCGACCGTTCGCACTCGGCTACCATCCCTGGCGCCACGACGAGGTCGATTACCTGGTGTACGTGAGCGAGGGCGGGGGCGAACGCCTCTACCTGGCTTTCGACCGCAGCAGTGTCTCGCGGCTTGCCGCCTACTATGGGCTTGCGCCGCTGGCGATCGTGTTGCTGGCGTTGTACCTGTCGACCTGGCTAGGGTTTCGCGTCTCGCGGCGGGCGCTGTCTCCCGTAATCGCCCTCGCACGCTCGGTGCGTCAGCTCGATCCCCGGGCCCCGGACCCGGCAGCTTTCAGTCCCGACCGCCTGCCAGGGGGCGCCGACGACGAAATAGGCGAACTCTCGGCGGCGCTCGCACGGTTTGCCCAGCGGCTCAACGAGCTCATGGAGCGTGAACGGCATTTCACGCGTGATGCGAGCCATGAGCTGCGCAGTCCCCTCACCGTGATCCAGATGGCTTCCGACCTGCTGCTGCAAGGTACGAGCCTCGGGGAGCAGGAGCGACGCGCTCTACAGCGTATCCGCCGCTCGGCACGTGACATGGAGGAATTGACGGCCGCCTTCCTGTTACTCGCGCGCGAGTCGGAGACGGGTCTGCCGTCGGAGACAGTTTGCATCAACGACTTGATCGCCACCGAAATGGATCGCGTTCGACCGCTTGCCGAAGGCAAGCCGGTCTCGCTGCAGCTCGAAGCACGCTGCCGCCTGTCGCTCGAGGCTCCCGAGAAGGTGCTGTCGGTGCTGATCGGTAACCTGCTGCGCAACGCCGTCGCATACACTGACGCGGGATGGGTTCGCGTCGAGATCGACGCCTCCTCGATCACGATCGAGGACACCGGCATCGGTCTGCCGGCCGAGCGCGTTCGCGACGTGGGTCGACCTTTCGTACGCGGGTCCAGCGCGCAGCCTGGGCACGGCGTCGGGCTCACTATCGTGCGGCGTCTGTCCGATCGGTTCGGCTGGCCGGTCGAGTTCACGAGCGAGGTGGGCGTGGGCACAAGGGTCCAGGTGAGGTTTCCCAAGGCCACGGCCGTGGCCGTCGAGGGCTGACGCGGCTCAGCTCCGCGCAGACACGTATTCACGGCGTTTCCACGCCTTCTTCACACGGCCTTCACGCCGTGCTCGTCACACTCCCGTCCGAAGCGATGACACCGTTGCAATGTCAGAAGTTGCCACGCAGTCCGGTCTTCGCTCGACCATCGAACCAGACATTCGAACCATCAGGAGACTCGAACATGATTTCCATGAGCATGAAGACGACCGTGAAGCGGGCCCGGCAAGCGGTGGCCGCGGTGATGGCAGCCTCGGTGCTGGTCGGCGGGCCGGCCATGGCCAACGGCACTACCAGCAATGCCGGTATCCCGGATATCGCGAAGCCCGTGCGCGTGAGCGGTACGATCGTGGACGTGGCCGCGTCCAACCCCGCCTTCAAGACGCTGGTCATTGCGCTGACCGCAGCCGGGCTCGTCAGCACGTTGCAGGGACCGGGGCCGTTCACGGTCTTCGCGCCGACCGACGACGCTTTCGCTAAGTTGCCTGCTCCGGTGCTCAATTTTCTGTTGTCGGACACCCCTGCGTTGACCAGCGTGTTGCTTTACCACGTCACGGGTGGCAGGCAGGACCTGCGCTTCACCTTCGTAGCGCCGCGGGACATCAAGACAGTTCAGGGCCAGGAGGTCTTTGCCGAGCGCGAACGCGACACGCTGTTCATCAACAACTCGCGCGTGATTGGCCGGCCGATCGTGACCGACAACGGCGTGATTTACGTCGTCGACAGCGTGCTGCTGCCGCAGTATCGGTAAGCAAACACGGCTGCGGCCGTACGTTCAGGCAACAGCCGGGGTTCCTGGCGGCGCAAGCCGCCGGGAACTGCTGCATGACCTGCGACAAGTATCGGCGCGGCTCGTCCTCCCGTGCGCACTGCCTCGCCGTGTGTCGCGCCGCGCTGCGTGCCATTGGACCCAGGTTGAACGGTGACGCTAACGCTCGCCGCGCACCTGCACGATGCCCACGGCCAGGAAGAACACCGCCGGCCAGAAGGTGAAGAGCCACACTGCCTGCAGAGCGATCAGGGCAGGCGCCGCCCACGGCGCCAACAGCGCGACCACGGCAAGCGGCACCGACCCCAGTGCAAACAGCACGAGCGCAATCCGTATCCACCGATTCCGCAGATACGCATTCATGTTTCGTTCTCCCGGGTTCCGCTCGTTTCGTGATACGTCATCGCCTGGACGAGGTCTTGCCACCCGCCAGCTCGGCCTCGCGCAACAGTGCCGCGGTCTCGGGCTTGTTCGCCCATTTCGCCCAGTCCCGCGCGGTCTTGCCTTCGGCGTCGTGGAGCAGGGGATCGGCGCCGGCCTCGAGCAGCACGCGCACGATTTCCGTGTAGCCCCACACTGCCGCCGTCATCAGCGGCGTGCGCCCGTCGGTTGCAGCCCATCCCCGACAACCGTTCGCGGCGCACGGATCGAGGCACCGTGAACCCAGCATGTCTTCGCGCCGGTTCGGATTCGCGCCGCGCTGGATCAGCAGCTGCACAATCGCTGGATCGCCGCGATTAACGGCGTACATCAGTGCTTCCCAACCGCCTTTCGCGGCGATGTCGATGCGTGCGCCCGCGGCGAGCGCCGCCTGCACCCGCCCAAGGTCTCCGCCCTCGGCCGCCACAAAGAGCTCGCAATCCACCGGCGTCGGAGCCTGACGCTTCCAGACGAACTCCTGCCGCTGCCAGTTCCACGCCACCGACAGCGGCACGCTGACGGCCACCAGCGCCGCCAGCATGAGCGCAGCCGGCCGCCCGCCGCGAGTTACGCAGGCCAGCGGCCATGCAATCACGCACATCACCCCGTACGCCCGGTCGATTCCGTTCACGAGGTCGCGCGTGAGCTGCGAAGGATCGACGACTTCGCCCGTGACCTGCAGCATTGCTACAAACAGCGTCGCAATGGCGAGCAGACGCAGCACCGGGTCGCTACTGCGGAAGGCCCGCCAACATCCGAAGATCGCCAGCAGCGGAATGAGCAGCAGGCTCTCGAAGTAGTACTGCACGATCCCGCTGCGGTCGAGATCGAACAGCAGGTGCCACTGGAATCGCAGCTCGATCAACCCTATCAGGAAGAACGCCGCGTACCCGAAGATCCGTCGCGCGGACATCGCCGGTGCATCAGAGTCACTCATGGTCGCTCACCACCGGTGGCCGTCGCCGCCAGAAACGCCCGCACCGATTCCAGATACGCGGGCGACAGGTCCAGCGTGTTGTGTCCCACGCCTGGCACGACCACCACCTGCACCTGCCGAGGTGCGAATGCGGTCACCAACGCCTGCGCGTGCGCGCGTGGAATGATCTCGTCCTCACCCGCGATCACCACCAGCACCGGTGCGTTGACCGCGGACGCGCGCCGCGCCGAGTCGTATCGATCGCGCAGCAGCAACCCGATCGGCAGGAACCGGATGTGCGCTCGCGCCACGTTGACGAGACTGTCGAAGGCCGTCACCAGCACGAGCCTTGCCACCGGCCGCTGACTCGCCAGATACGTCGCCACACCACTGCCGAGGCTGCGTCCCATCACCGTGATGTCCGGGTGCTCACCACGTACGTGCTCGTAGACCGCGAGTGCATCGGCGAACAACACGGTCTCAGAGGGCCGCCCGCTGCTGCCGCCATAGCCGCGATAGTTGACGAGATACAGCGAGCGATCCGGCAACGCCGCGGCGAAGTGATCGATGTTCCCCGCCACGTCCTCCGCATTGCCGCCGAAATAGAGGAGGGCACTCGGCCCCGGCCGCACCACCACCCACACCTTGATCCGCTCACCCTGCGACTCGATCCACAGCACCTTCGTGCCAGCGTGCTTCGACTCAAACGTCGGAAAATAGATCTGCGCCCGCTGCGTCGCGTACACCCAGGCGCACAGCCCGACGTATACGAGTCCCGCAATCACGATCAATGACGCCATGGCGCGCACCGGCCAGAGTACCTCTCATGCAGGTGCCGACCCCAACGCGGATACTGTCACCGCGCCGGCGGCATCGGCTCCCAGTGCTGGTTCGACTCGAGGTTAGGGTTGTAGCTCGGACTCGCGGTGATGACGTACTCGCCGAGATCGTTGGCCCAGGCGTAGCCGTACCCGGATGGCAGTTCGACTTCGGTGCCCGCGTGCGGATCGGTGAAGCGCTCCACGCCCCGCACGTAGTCGGTGAAGTTCTCCGCGGCGCGGTCCTGCGCGGCCTGACGTCGCTCCCAGTCGGCCTGCTGCTCGGCGCGCAGGTCACTGCCGGCCCTGGCCGCGATCTCTCCGGCACGCCCCACAGCCTGGATGCCACGAATCGCCATCTGCGCCAGGTATTCCTTGGTGTTCACGACCTTGGCGAACCACTGCGGATTCACCCGCAGCGAAAACAGCATGGTCTGGAACAGCGGGGCGTGCGCATCGAGCTCGCCGCGCGCCGCGCGGAACGAGAACACATAGTCGACGAACCAGTAATCGATGAAAGAGGGACCGGCCAGCATCGACGGCGGCAGCGGCGTCACGAAGTGGGTCACCGCCGCATACATCTCCTCCTCGAAGGGCTGCCCGCTCGCGCGATACGCGAAGCGAAGCTTCCCCGCATCGCCCTGGGACTCGACTCCGGGCGCCGCCGGACCGAGGGCGAGCTGCGCAAGCTCAGGGACGGCCTCGCGCTTCAGCACCTCGACACCTTCGATCCCGGCGCGGAACTGCGGCAGCAGCACGCGCGCAAAGGCTCCGTCGAGATCGACCGGAGACGCGACCAGCGTGCCGAAGCGCAGCGTGCCGGGCGGATTCGTCGACAGGAACAGCGGATTGTCGGTCCAGAAAAACGACTGCGTCGGCAGCAGCTCGAATTGCTCCAGGCCCTGCGGGTTGAAGAACCGGAAGCGGGAGCTCGCCGGCAACGCCGGATTGTTCGCCCACTGGATGCCTCCCTGCACCTGCCATCCCTTGGGAATCAGCAGTCGAAATGCCTCGAGTCCCACCGCCGGATCGACGTACGTGTAAGTGACAAACGTCAGCGGCGCTGCCGACGGCGATCCGCCTTGAGGCGGAGCGGGCGCTGCCCGGGTCTCCGCCGCGCCCAGAGCTGCTCCCATTGCCATGCCGAGCAACAGCAGACCGAACACACAGCGGGGAACTGGTAGCCGCATCCTGAAAACGAACCTACGCTCGGGCCGGCCCGATCGATATTCGTATTTACGGGTACACGTTCGACTTCATCCAGACGGCAAGGCCGGCGATCAGTTTCACGTCGCGCTTGGCGCCGACGCTGCGTGGCCGGGCACGAGGAGCTTCCGGCGATGATGCTTGAGCCCGGCGAAAACTTCCGCAACTGCAGGGCCCAGGGCCCGCGGCCTACCGTGACAGCCTGTCGCCCGCGCTCCTCCCTCAGGACGGGGCGAGCGTGGAGGGGACGGCGGCCAGCACGACGTACGATTCGTCCTGCATCAGGCGCGCTTCGCAGCGTCGCGGGCCGCCGCGTTCCGCTGCGAGCGTCGCCAGAACACGACGCAGAGGGCGGCGCCCAGGTAACCGCACAGCGCGATGCTGATGAAGTAGATCTGGAAACTCACTGCGCGCGGGTAGTGGCGCGACAGGAACCCGTCGTAGAGCGGCAGCAACACGTCCGGCATGTAGCCGATGAAACTGACGAGGCCGATGGCCAGCCCGACGATGCGACGCGGCACAGGGCAGTGATCGAGCAGCGACCAGTAGAGACCTTTGATGGCGTAGGTGAGATAGCCGATGACCAGCACGATGCCGATGATGGCGGGCATGTTGCCCGCCAGCGGCAGGAAGCAGATCGCGATCAGGCTCGTCGACGCCAGCGCGAGCAGCCACCCGAGCAGCAGTTCCTTCGAGAAACGGTCGCCGAGGAAGCCGATCGAGATGCCGCCGATGGGGCGCATCCAGAGTTTCGTCAGCGCGACCGAGCCCGCGGCGAGCGCCGAGAGCCCGAGGTTGACCTGCAGGAACGCGGAGATCGAGTACGTCACCCAGAAGAGCTGCTGGCCGATCATCATGACGACCGCGAGCAGCCACAACTCCGGCATGCGCACCAGCAGGCGCAGGTCGGCGAGCAGCGTGCCGCCCGCGCGCGCAACGGCCGCCGTGCGTTGAGTCGAATCGGCGCCAGGATTGTCCTCGACCAAAAGGAACACCAGCAACGCGAAGGCCAGGGCCGCGGACGAGTACATGTAGATGACGGGCGCGAGACGCAGCGAGGCCGCGTCGCCGGGCCCTGACAGGCCGCGAAACAGCAGCACCGCGACCGACGCGAGCAGCGCCTCGACCAGCCCGCGGCCGCCGTCGAGGATGCCGAAGAAGCGTCCCTGCTCGCTCGAGTCCGCAAGCAGGTTCACGGCCTTGATCAACGACGCCCAGAAGCAGAGTCCGCCGGCCAGGCCCCAGCCCAGGAAGATCAGCCGGAGCTCGAACAGCGAAGGGTACGTCGAGAACCAGAGCCCGAGCAGCCCGACGGCCGCGAGCGCGAAGGACATCAGCAGGCGCGGCTGGTACAGGTCGGCCAGCCGGCCGCTCGGAATGTAAGCGACCGAGAACACGAAGCCGAGCAGTGCATAGAGTTCGCCCAGGTCGCTCGCCGTGATCCGCAGCGCCTCGAGCACGCTGATCTCGAAGTTCTGCCGCAGGTACATCAGCGGATAGAGCGCGCCTGCGGCGAGCACGAGGATCGCGAACTGCAGGTAGCGACGCCTGTTGGACGGCGACGCGACGACTGTTTCAATGGCAGCGTCGCGAGTCAGGTGAGGCCCCAGAGGCCCTGCGCCTGCATCTGCGCGGCGACCTCGCGACCGTCGACGGCCTGGACCGCGATCCCGGCGTGCAGCGCGACGGCCGCGGCCGTACCGGTGGCCTGCCCCATGGCCATGCACTGCGGCATCCCGCGGATCGAGGCGAACGCGACCGGGTCCGCCGAGACGTTGCGCCCCGCGAACAGCAGGTTCTCGATCGCGGCGGGCACTAGGCAGCGAAACGGCAGCGTGTAGTGGGTGGCGTCGGCCACGGCGGCGTCGTGGGTCATGCCCCGGTCGCCCCGCATCACGTCGTCGATCGGGTTCGCGCAGGCCACGATGCCGTCGGGAAACCGCTTCGCCGCAGCCACGTCGGCGCCGGTCAACCGGTAGAGACCCTGCAGCTTGCGCGTCTCGCGCACGCCGACCGTGGGTCCCAGGTTTGTCATCCAGGCGTCCGCGAAGCCGGGTACCTCGTCGCGCAGGAAAGACGTTAGCGCGCGGCACCGCCGTCGGCCCTCCTGCGTGGCGCGCGCGATCTCGGCGGGCCGTGTGCCGTCGACGCCGCGGATGACCACCGAGTTGCAGAAGACGGTGTCGCGATGAAAGCCCTTCATCATGTAGATGCGCGCCAGGTCCGGGTGCAACCGCCCGGACGCCACGCCGCGCTCGGCATGACGGGTGAAGTAAGGATCGCCTTCGGCAAAGACCGTGTCCCACGGGGCGTTGACCAGCAGGAACGACAAGGTCACGCCCATCATCCGGCCTGCAGCGTCGCCGAGTTCGAACGGCACGCCCGCCTTGGCCGACACGTCGCCGTCGCCCGAGCAGTCGAGGACGATCCCAGGCCGCACCACGCCCACGCCGTGCCGGTCGCAGAAGGCGACCGTCTCGATGCGAGGGCCGGCCATCAGCGGCGCCGTCACCGTCGTGTTGAAGTGGACGCGGACGCCGGCCTCTTCGAGCATCTCGAACATGACGATCTGGGCCGCGTCGGGGTCGTAGACGATCTCGGGACCGAAATTAGCGAGCGTGCAGGGCCGCTTCTCGGCGGCCGGCGGCGAGAGTCGGGCGAGACGGTCGGTCAGTTCCGCGATCAGGCCGCCGATGATCTCGCCGCAGGGATAGGCGCCGCCCCACGGCATGCCCGGGCAGAAGGTCATCACGCCGCCGACCCGAGGGCCGGCCTCCATGAGCACGACGTCGAGGCCCTGGCGCCCCGCTGCAACGGCTGCGCCGAATCCGGCGGTGCCGCCGCCGACGACCAGCACGTCGCAGCGCAGTTCCGCCCTGCTCGTGTCGCGCTTGAGTTCCATTGTCGCCAACGATAGCGGATTCGGGCCGGCGACCTGAAAGAGCGACCCGAAAAAAGAAAGGCCCCGGGGAAACCGGGGCCTCTCACGTTCGAACCCTCACCCGGCCTGTCGGCCGACCCTGCCAGGGGACGGTCCCCGTCAGGGACAGTCCCCGCAGGGTGAAGAAGATCGTTACAGCAGCGGCACCAGCAGCAGCGCCACGATGTTGATGATCTTGATCAGCGGGTTGATGGCCGGGCCCGCGGTGTCCTTGTAGGGATCGCCCACGGTGTCGCCGGTCACGGCCGCCTTGTGCGTCTCCGAACCCTTGCCGCCGAAGTTGCCTTCCTCGACATACTTCTTCGCGTTGTCCCAGGCGCCGCCGCCCGTGCACATCGAGATCGCAACGAAAAGACCCGTGACGATCGTGCCGATCAGCACGCCGCCGAGCGCGCGGATGCCCGCGCCGGGGCCGAGCAGGAAGTTCATGCCGAAGCCGACGATCACCGGCACCAGGATCGGCAGCAGCGACGGCACGATCATTTCCTTGATCGCCGCCTTGGTCAGCATGTCGACCGCGCGCGAATAATCAGGCTTCGCGGTGCCGGCCATGATGCCCGGGATCTCCTTGAACTGGCGGCGCACTTCCACGACCACCGAGCCCGCGGCACGGCCCACGGCTTCCATCGCCATGGCGCCGAAGAGGTAAGGCACCAGGCCGCCGATGAACAGGCCGATGATCACGGCCGGATCGGACAGCGAGAAGACTTCCAGCTTGCCGGCGATCTGCAGGTTGTTGGTGTAGTCCGCGAACAGCACCAGGGCCGCGAGACCGGCGGAGCCGATCGCGTAACCCTTGGTGACGGCTTTGGTCGTGTTGCCGACCGCGTCGAGCGCGTCGGTGACCTTGCGCACTTCCTTCGGCAGGCCCGCCATCTCGGCGATGCCACCGCCGTTGTCGGTGATCGGGCCATAGGCGTCGAGCGCGACGATCACGCCCGTCATCGACAGCATGGCTGTCGCCGCGATCGCAATGCCATACAGGCCAGCGAGCGAGAAGGCGCCCCAGATGGCGAGGCAGATCGCGAGCACCGGGAACGCCGTCGACTTCATCGAAACGGCGAGGCCGGCGATCACGTTGGTGCCGTGACCGGTCTGCGAAGCCGCCGCTACGTAACGCACCGGGGCGTACTCCGTCGCCGTGTAGTACTCGGTGATCACGATCATCGCGCCCGTCAGCACGAGGCCGATCAGCGCGCAGCCGAACAGCGGCATGGCCGCGTCGCCCATCATGCTGGTCGTGACGAAGTAGAAGGCGACGCCGGCGATCAGGCCGGACACGATCAGGCCGCGATAGAGCGCGTTCATGATCTTGCCGCCGTCGCGCGCCTTCACGAAGAAGGTGCCGACGATCGAGGCGATGATCGAGACGGCGCCGAGCACGAGCGGATACAGCACGGCGTTGTGGCCGAGCGTCGCCGTCATCGTGAGGCCGGCGAGCAGCATCGTCGCCACGATCGTGACCGCGTAGGTCTCGAACAGGTCGGCCGCCATGCCGGCGCAATCGCCGACGTTGTCACCGACGTTGTCGGCGATCACGGCGGGGTTGCGCGGGTCGTCTTCCGGGATGCCGGCTTCGACCTTGCCCACGAGGTCGGCGCCGACGTCGGCGCCCTTGGTGAAGATGCCGCCACCGAGACGGGCGAAGATGGAGATCAGCGATGAACCGAAGGCGAGACCAACCAGCGGATGCAGGATATCTTCCATCTTGGCGTTGC
>JBAVIQ010000420.1:0-16669 GCA_049687035.1 Steroidobacteraceae bacterium | reverse complement strand
CCTCGGGTGGTCGCGCCGGAAACGAAAATGGAACGCTGCTGCGCCATCTCCTCGGCGTTCTTCTTGCCCATCGCGCGGCGCAGCAGGTCGGCGCCGCCGAGCGTGTAGCCGGCGAGCACCTGCGCGATCTGCATGACCTGTTCCTGGTACAGGATCACGCCGTAGGTCGGGAACAGGACTGGTTTCAGGTCGGGGTGCAGGTAATCGATGCCGCCACCGATGCGGCCGTGCTTGCGATCGATGAAGTCGTCGACCATGCCCGACTGCAGCGGGCCCGGCCGGAACAGCGCGACGAGCGCGATGATGTCCTCGAACGTGTCCGGCTGCAGGCGCTTGATCAGGTCCTTCATGCCGCGCGATTCGAGCTGGAAGACGGCCGTCGTCGCGCAACGCTTCAGCAGCGAGTAAGTCGGCGCGTCGTCCATCGGCAGCGTGGACATGTCGAGTGGCGGCTCGCAGGACGCAGCTCGCTCCGCGTTGATCGTGCGCACGGCCCAGTCGATGATCGTCAGCGTGCGCAGACCGAGGAAGTCGAACTTGACGAGACCCGCGGCTTCGACGTCGTCCTTGTCGAATTGCGTGACGACGCTGGTGCTGCCCTGCTCGCAGTAAAGCGGCGCGAAGTCCGTGAGCACTGACGGCGCGATGACGACGCCGCCCGCGTGCGTCCCGGCGTTGCGGACCAGGCCTTCGAGCGCCCGCGCCATGTCGATCAGCTGGCGCACATCGTCTTCGTTCCGGTAGCGCTTGCGGAGTTCCTCTTCCTTGTCGAGTGCGTCCTCGAGCGTGATGCCGAGCTCGAACGGGATCAGCTTGGCGATGGAGTCGGCGAAGCCGTAGCTCAGTCCCTGCACGCGCGCGACGTCGCGCACGACCGCCTTGGCCGCCATGGTGCCGTAGGTGATGATCTGCGAGACGCGCTCGCGCCCGTAGCGGCTCGCGACGTAGTCGATGACCCGGTCGCGCCCTTCCATGCAGAAGTCGACATCGAAGTCGGGCATCGACACGCGTTCGGGGTTCAGGAACCGCTCGAACAGCAGGTCGTAGTGCAGCGGGTCGAGGTCGGTGATGCCGAGCGAGTACGCGACCAGCGAGCCGGCGCCCGAACCGCGCCCCGGCCCGACGGGCACGCCATTCTCACGCGCCCAGCGGATGAAGTCCGCGACGATCAGGAAGTAGCCGGCGAATCCCATCTGGCAGATGACGTCGAGTTCGCTGGCGAGGCGGCCCTCGTATTCGTCATGCGGAATGCGCGTGCCGAGCTGCGTCGCGATGATGGGCCAGCGCCGCTCGAGGCCAAGCTTCGATTCCGCGCGCAGGTGCTCCTCGGTCGTCTGGCCGGCGGGCACGGGGTAAGCGGGCAGCGACGGCTTGCCGAGCTTGATTTCGAGGTTGAGTCGGCGCGCAATTTCGACGGAATTCTCGAGTGCCTCGGGCAGGTCGGCAAACAGCGTCGCCATCTCGTCGGGCGAGCGCAGGTACTGCTCTTCGCTGTAGCGTCGCGGGCGCGACGGATCCGCGATCATCGTGCCTTCGTGGATGCAGACCCGGGCTTCGTGCGCTTCGAAGTCCTCCGGCCGGATGAAGCGCACGTCGTTGGTCGCGACGACCGGCACGCCGAACTTGACTGCCAGCTGCAGCGAGCCTGTGATGCAATCTTCCTCGCCCGGCCGGCCCGTTCGCTGTAGCTCGAGGTAGTACCGGTCACCGAACAGTTCGAGCCACGTTTCGAGAGCCGCACGGGCTTCCGGTTCACGGTTGCCGAGCAGCGCGCGGCCGACGTCGCCTGCACGCGCGCCCGAGAGCGCGACCAGCCCCTGGGTCGTCTCGCGATCGAGCCATTCGCGATACAGCAGCGGGCCGTGCTTGCCCTGCCCTTCGAGGTAACTGCGCGTGACGAGGCGCGTGAGGTTGAGGTAGCCGCGCCCGTCCTGGCATAGCAACACCAGCCGCGACGGTTCATTGCGCTCGTTGTCGTCACGCACCAGCGCGTCCACGCCGATCAGCGGCTTGACGCCCTTCGACTGCGCGGTCTTGTAGAACTTGACCAGTGCAAAGAGGTTCGCCTGGTCGGTGAGCGCGACCGCCGGCATCCGCATGCGCGCGGTGGCGTCAATGAGCCCTTCACGCAGCACGCGCCCGTCCGCCGTGTCGCTCTCGATGCGCACGACGCCGTCGACGAGCGAGTACTCGGTGTGAACGTGAAGATGGACGAACCGGGCTGCCATGGACGGCGGGCTCTGGAATCAGCGGGGAAGGCGGGATTGTACCGGCGCGAAGCTCCTCCGGTGCACCGGGGAAGGCCCCAATCGACGCAGGGCGTCGAGGTGCCCGGGCGTGCCATACCCCTTGTGACCCGCAAAGCCGTAGCCGGGGTAGCGCACATCGAGCTCGCACATGAACCGGTCTCGTGCCACTTTGGCGAGGATCGACGCCGCTCCCACGCAAATCACGCTGGCGTCGCCCGCGACGACCGCCTCGATGGTGCAGTCGAACGGCAGGCCCGCGAGGCTCGGGCAGCGATCACCGTCGACGATCACGTGCGCCGGAGCACAGCGCAGGCCGAGCATGGCGCGACGCATGGCAAGCAGCGTCGCCTGCAGGACATTGATCGAATCGACTTCGCAGGCGTCGGCCCAGCCGAGCCCGAAGGCAATGCTGCGCTCCTGGATCAGCAGCGCCAGTTCTGCACGCACGTCGGGCGCCAGGACTTTCGAATCCGCGATGCCACGGAGCGGGCGCCCGCGATCGAGAATCACGGCGGCCGCAACCACCGGACCCGCGAGCGGGCCGCGACCGGCCTCGTCGACGCCTGCTGTAAAGCCGACCTTGCGCAGATCGAAACCGGCCTGCTGCGGAGCGGCGCGCCTCATCGCGTGCCACTGCGCTGGTTCCACAACTCCAGGATAGCGTCGGCGGCTCGCGCACTCGCGTCGCGTCGCAGCGTCTCGTGAATCGCGGTGAACGTCGCGATGAGCTCCGCGTGATCGGGGCGCTGCAGCTGCGCCAGCAGCGCGGGGCCCAGCACTTCGGGCCGCACGTCTTCCTGCAGGTATTCCGGCACCACCTGCCGTCCCGCCAGCAGGTTCGGCTGCGCGAAGTAATCCGCCTTCATCAGCTTCATGCTGCGCATCAGCCACGCCGTGAGCGGCGCGAGGCGATACGCGACCACCATCGGCCGTTTGATCAGCGCAGTTTCGAGCGTCGCTGTGCCTGATGCGACCAGCACGGCATCGGCGGCAGCAAGCGCTTCCTGCGCCCGACCGTCGATGACAGCGATCGGCACGCCCGGGGCGTGCTGCGCGAGGCTGCGCTCGAACAGCGTCCGTACCGCGGCGTTGGCCATCGGCGCCACGAAACGGATGTCGGGACGACGTTCGTGCAGCCACGCCAGCGTCGCGGCGAATGGGCCACCGAGCTTAGCGACCTCCGCACGACGGCTGCCCGGCAGCACCGCCACCGTGGGTGCGCCCGGGTCGAGACCCAGGGCTGCGCGCGCGGGACCCGGGGGCGACTCGAGCGGTATGCGATCTGCAAGCGGGTGGCCGACGAACACCGCCCGCACGTCGTGCGCGTCGTAGAACCTGCTTTCGAACGGCAGCACGCAGAGCACGAGATCGACGGACTGGCCGATCGTGCGCACCCTGCCCTGCCGCCAGGCCCACACCTGCGGACTGACGTACTGTACGGTGGCAATACCCTGCGCCTTGAGCCGGGCCGCGACGCGGAGATTGAATTCCGGTGAGTCGATGCCGACGAAGACGTCAGGTCGCGCTGCAAGCAGTCGCGCGACCAGATCGCGGCGCAGGCGCAGCAGGCGCGGCAGGTGCTGCAGGATCTCGGCGAGACCCATGATCGCGAGTTCTTCGGACGATACCCAGGCCGCACAGCCCGCCTCCACCATGCGCGGTCCGGCCACGCCGAACGCACTCAGCGTCGGCTCCTGCGCGCGCAGTGCGCGCAGCAATCCCCCACCGAGGTTGTCGCCAGAGGCTTCGCCGGCCACGAGTGCGATCTTCACCTCTCGCGCTGCCGCGGGAGAGATGACGCCGGAGTGCTGCATGGAGCGTGCGGACGTCAGCGCACGAGGCTGCGCGTGGACTGCGGGATGAAGTCGACCAGCAACTGCACTTCGGGCTGGTCCCTGGCCGCCGCCGTCAGGCGCTCGACCGCCTCTTCGAGCCGCAGGCCCGAGCGATACAGCGTGCGGTACGCATTGCGCAGGTTGCGGATCTGCTGCGGCGAAAAGCCGCGCCGCTTGAGGCCTTCGGAATTGATGCTGTGCGGTTTAGCCGGGCCGCCGATTGCCATCACGTAGGGAGGCACGTCGCGCGTCACCGCTGCATTGTTGGCGAGGAATGCATGTGCGCCCACCTTGCAGAACTGGTGGACGGCCGCGAAGCCACCCATGATGACCCAGTCCCCGAGCACGACGTGGCCGCCGAGCGTGGAGCTGTTGGCGAGCACGCACTGGTTGCCGATGACGCAGTCGTGCGCGACGTGCGAATACGACATGAACAGGTTGTCGTTCCCGATCGTGGTGACGCCGCGGTCCTTCGTGGTGCCGCGATTGAGCGTGACGAACTCACGGATGACGTTGCGGTCCCCGATCTCGAGGCGCGTCAGTTCGCCCTTGTACTTCTTGTCCTGCGGCGCATCGCCGATCGAGGTGAATGCGTGGATGACGTTGTCGGCGCCGATCTTCGTGTGGCAGTGGATCGTCGCATGCGCACCAAGGCGCGTGCGGGCGCGGATCTCGACGCCCGGACCGATCACGCAGTACGGCCCGATCTCGACGTCGTCGCCGAGAATCGCGTCCGGCGCGACGATCGCCGTCGCGTGGATGGAGCCACTCATCGATGCCTCTCCTCTTGGTGCGCCTGGGCCTCAGCCCGGCATCACCATCATTTCTGCCGAGCAGGCTTCCTGGCCCGCCACTTCGGCCACTGTCGAGAACTTCCAGATCGTGCGAATCCTGCGCTCGAGCACCACCTTGAGCAACAACTGGTCCCCCGGCACTACGGGGCGACGGAACCGCGCCTTGTCGATGCCCGCGAAGTAGAACTTCACGTTCTCGTCGGGATAGATGCCTGCGGTGACGAAGCAGAGGATGCCGGCGGCCTGCGCCAGCGCTTCCAGCATGAACACGCCCGGCATCACAGGACGGCCCGGGAAGTGCCCCGAAAAGAACTGCTCATTGGCTGTTACGTTCTTGACCGCGACCAGCCGCTCGCCGGGGAGGCATTCGAGCACACGATCCACCAGCAGCATCGGGTAACGGTGCGGCAGGCGCCGCATCACTTCGTCGATACCGAATCCACCCTGTGTTTCGCTCATGTGTCCTTCCCGTCGTGTTCGCCTTCGACTGCGGAACCCGCACCCTTTTCGAGGGCGCGCACGCGGCGCGCCAGCTCATCGAGCTGCTGGAACCGCGCACTGTTGCGGCGGAAGCGCCGCGCTTCATCGAAAGGCAGCTGCCCCGAGTACAGGCCGGGCTTGGTGATCGAGTGCGTCACCATCGTCTTGCCCGTGAGATACACGTCGTCGGTGATCTGCAGGTGCCCGACGATGCCGACCATGCCGCCAATCATGCAGCGCCGGCCGATCGTGACGCTGCCCGAAACACCGACGCAACCGGAAATCACCGTGTGCTCGCCGATGCGGCAGTTGTGGCCTATCTGCACCTGGTTGTCGATCTTCACGCCGCGCTCGATGACCGTATCACCGATCGCCGCGCGGTCGATGGTGGAATTGGCACCGATCTCGACGTCGTCCCCGACCAGCACGGAACCGACCTGCGGGATCTTGACGTAGCCGTCCTGGTCCGGCGCGTGCCCGAAACCGTCGGCGCCGATCACCACGCCAGGATGCAGCAGGCAACGCTCGCCGAGCCGCACACCCGCGCAGAGCGTCACGTGCGCGACGAGGCGAGTGTCAGCGCCAATCACCACGCGGTCGAACACGACGCTGTTGGGACCGATCTGCACCCGCGCGCCGATCTGCGCACCCGCGCCGACGTAGGCATTCGGGCCGATCCACGCGGTGGGATCGACTGCGGCGCCCGCTTCGATCACCGCACTGGAATGGCGGCCCGACGGGCTTGCAGCCTCGGGATAAAGCACCTGCGCAATCCGCGCGTACGTGGCGTACGGATTGGCCGCGATCAGCGCGTTGGTCGGGCAGTCGTCGACGGTGGACGCATCGAGCACGACCGCCGCAGCACGCGTGCCTGGCAGGTGGCGTCGATACTTGGAGTTGGCCAGGAACGAAATCGCGCCCGCGCCGGCTTCCTGCAGCGTCGCGACACGCTCGATCGGCGTGTCCGGATCGCCGCGGAGTTCGCAGCCGAAACGCGCCGCCAGTTCGCCCAGGCGTACTGGCATGCTCGGTCGGCTCCCCAGCGTCCTGACCCGGCCTGGATCAGGGCTTCGCGGGTGCGCGACCCTTCGCCTGCAGCGCCGCCAGCACCTGGCTGGTGATGTCGATCGACAGACTGGCGAAGAGCGCGTCGGCGATCACGAGGTCGAGCCCCGCGGTCTTGGCGTAGTTCTGCACTTCCTGCAGCACCGAGCGCTGCAACTGGCCGAGCGCCTCGTTGCGGCGTACGTTCAGGTCTTCCATGAACTCGTTCTGCTTGCGCGCGAATTCGCGCTGGCCGTCGCGCAGCGCCTTTTCCTGGCTGCGGCGATCGGCTTCGGCCATGGTCGCGCCGTCTTTCTGCAGCTTGTCCTCGCGGGCCTTGAGGTCGCGCTCCAGGTTCTGCAGGTCGCGCTTGCGCGCGGCGAACTCGTTTTCGAGCGCCTGGGAGGCGGCCTGGGCCTGGGGTGTTTCCTGCAGCAGACGCGCCACGTTGACGACGCCGATCTTTGTCTGCGCCTGCGCGGCGGAGAGCGGCATCGAAACGGCAGCGAGTGTCAGGAAAACAAGCAGGGTGGTCTTGATGCGCATGGAACTTGGTACCTCAGAAAGCCTGGCCGATCGAGAACTGGAAACCTTCCGTCTCGTCGGGATATTCAACCGCGTTGCCCTTGAACTCGTTGAGCGGCACGGCGTAGCTGAACCGGAAGACGCCGAGCGGCGCCATCCACTGGACTGCGACGCCGGTCGAATAACGTAGCTTATCAAACGCGAACTCATAAGACACCGGCGTCACGCCGTCGCGGCCGACGAACGCGACGTCGTCGTTGGAAAAGACGTTGCCGGCGTCGAAGAACAGGCTGAAACGCGCGCTGTTCTTCCATTTTGCCGGCATCGGCAGCAGCAGTTCGAGCTGGTTGGTGAACTTGATGTTGCCGCCGTAGGGGTTGCCGAACGAGTCCTTGGGGCCGAGGCGGCTTTCGCGGAAGCCGCGAACCGTTTCCGGGCCGCCCGCGAAGAAGCGCCGGTACGGTGGCATCGACGTCGTGTCGCCGAGCGCCTGCCCGTATCCCGCCTCGCTGTTGAGCATCAGCGTGAACCACTTGCCCATCGGGACGAACTGCAGGTAGTCGTAGTTGAAGCTCACGAAATCGATGTCGCTGAAGGGCAGCGTGTACGAGGCGCTCAGCCGGTGGCGTGCGCCGCGATCCGCGAACAGCGCTCGGTTGCGCGAATCGTACGACCAGCCGACCGAGTATTCGAACGTGTCGAACTTGGTGCCGTAGTAGGTGAGCCCGATCGGCGGGATGCCGACGTTCTGCACTTCCGTGTACGTATTGCCGTTGTTCTGCACCCAGTAGAGCGCCTCTGCCGCGCTCGAGTTGGGGTCGGTGAACAGGTCGGAGCGTTGCGCCGCGAAGCCCATGCGCACGGACTGGAACTCCGTGACCGGCCAGGCGTAGTCGAGGCCGAGCGTGCCGGTCTCGGTCTGGAAATCCGACGACGAGGTCGTGAACTGGGAGATCCTGCGCCAGGTCGCCGAGACCGTGCGCGAGACGCCGTCGATGGTCGTATACGGATCGGTGTGCGAGAGGCTGAACACCTTGCTGTACTGGCCCGCGTTGATTTCCGCGGCCACGCGATTGCCGGTGCCCATGAAGTTGCTGTGCACGAAGCTGCCGTTCAGCAGGATCGACTGCGACTCCGAGTATCCGATGCCGCCGCTGAACTGGCCCGGCAGGCCTTCCTTGATGTCGTAGGTGACGTCAACCAGGTCGGGCGTGCCCGGCACCGGGTTGGTCTCGACTTCTACCTTCTCGATGAACGGCAGGCGCTGCAGGCGGATCTTGGAACGATCGATTGCCGCGTTGGAAAGATAGCCGCCCTCCATCTGGCGTATTTCGCGCCGCAGCACGTCGTCGTTGATGCCGGTGCTGCCCGTGAAACCGATGTTGCGCACGTACGCGCGATTGCCCGGATCGACGAGGAACGTCAGTTCGATTTCCTTCGTCGCGGGGTTCTCTTTCGGTACCGGATCGATCTTCGCGAACGCGTAACCGTCCTGGCCGAGGCGCAGCTGCATGAGCTCGGTGGTCGCAGTGACCATCTTGCGCGAGAACACGTCGCCGCGGCGCACGGCGACCAGCGCCTTGAGCTGCTCCTCGGGCACGACCAGGTTGCCCGCGATCTTCACGTCGGAGATGCGGTAGACCTCGCCTTCCTTCACGTTGAGCGTGATGAAGATGTCGTCCTTCTCGGGCGTGATCGCGACCTGCGTCGTCTCAACGTCCATGTTCGCGTAGCCGCGATCCAGGTAATACGAGCGCAGCTTCTCGATGTCGCCGGACAGTTCTTCGCGCGAGTAACGGTCGTCCTGCTTGTACCAGGACAGCCAGTTCGGCGTCTGCAGCTTGAAGCCTTCGAGCAGGTCGTCGTCGCTGAACGCCTCGTTGCCGACGATGTTGATCTGACGGATCTTCGAGCGCTTGCCCTCAATGATGTCGACCGCGATCTTGACGCGGTTGCCGGCGACTTCCTCGACCTTGGTGTCGACCTGCACCGCGTACTTGCCGCGCGAGAAATACTGGTCGGTGAGGAAGCGCTCCACTTCGTCGAGCGTCGACTGGTTGAACGTCTTGCCGCGGGAGAGGCCCACGTTGCGCAGCGATTTCTCGAGGTCTTCGGTCTTGATGTCCTTGTTGCCGGTGATCGTGAAGCTCTCGATCGAGGGGCGCTCGAGCACGGCCACGACGAGCGTGCCGCCGTCGCGGCGGATCTCGACGTCACGGAAAAAGCCGGTTGCGTACAGCGCGCGCAGGGCTTCATCGACGCGGCGGTTGTCGAGCCGGTCGCCGATGTTCACGGGAAGGTAGTTGTAGACGGTGCCTTCCGTGATGCGCTGCAGGCCTTCGATGCGGATGTCGCCGACGGTGAATTCCGCGCTCTCGGTCTGGGCGAGAACGGCAGGTACGGCAAAGAGGAAGGCCGGCAGGACGGCCGCAAACTTCAGTCGCATTGTTTTAGGGGAAACTCAGCTGAACAACCGCGAGAGGTCGTTGTAGAACGCGAAACTCATGAGCACCAGCAACAACAGGATGCCGATCTGCTGGCCCACCGCCTGCGCGCGCTCCGAGAGCGGGCTGCCCTTCACGACTTCGGCCAGCTGGTAAACCACCTGGCCGCCATCGAGGATCGGGATGGGCAGCAGATTCAGCACGAACAGGCTCACGCTCACGACCGCGAGGAAGGAAAGGAACGACAGTATGCCCTGTCGCGCGGAAAAACCGGCGTACTCCGCGATGTTGATCGGGCCGCTCAGGTTCTTGACCGAGACGTCGCCGGTGGCCACATTCCAGATCATGCGGATCGTCAGCACCGACATGTCCCAGGTCTTTTCGATCGCATGACCCACGGCACTGAACGGCCCGAAACGTTCGATGGTCTGCATGCTCGCCGGCACGGCGAGGCCCGCGACGGGCTGGATGCCGATGCGGCCGATCATGCGGTCCCCGTCGCGTTGTGCCTCGACTTCGATCGGGACGTCGAGTCGCTCGCCCTTGCGCTCGACCACGAACGTGAGGGTCTTGCCGGGACTCGGCTGGACGATCTTCACCATCGCCTGGAAATCGGCAACAGGTTGACCGGCCACGGCCACGACGCGGTCGCCGACCTGCAGGCCCACCTTCTCCGCCGGGCTCCCTGGCACGATCTTGCCGATCTCGGTCGGGATGGTCGGGTACCAGAAGTCGAAGCCAAGGCCGGACATCAGCGCGCCCGGTTCGGTGAGTGCCCGACGGTCGCCTGCGATCTCGAGCTGTAGCTCGCGCGGCCCTTCGGTGCCCCCAGTTCCCTGCACCTCGAGTTCGATCGGGGTGCCGTCCATCAGGCGAGCGAGAATCGCGAGCACCGCGCCTTCGCGTGTCGCGACAGGCCTGCCAGCCACGCCGACGATGGCATCGCCCGACTGCAGCCCGGCGCGGGACGCGATTGAATCGGCCGTCACGTCCCCGATGACCGGCTTGAGTGCCGGGGTGCCGACGACGAGCAGGATCCAGTAGGCGACCGCGGCAAACAGGAAATTGGCGAACGGACCGGCCAGCAGCACGAGGATGCGGCGCCAGACCGGCTTGCGGTTGTAGGCCTGGTTCGCCAGGGCCGGATCGACTGGACCTTCACGTTCGTCGAGGAGTTTGACGTAACCCCCTAGTGGGATTGCAGAAAATGCGTATTCAGTGTCATCCGCACCACGCCGCGACCACAGCACGTGGCCGAAGCCGATCGAAAAGCGCAGGACCTTGATCCCCATGCGCCGGGCCATCCAGAAATGGCCGTATTCGTGCACCGCAACGAGGATGCCGATGGCCACGAGGAACGCCAGGATGTAAGTCAATATCGTCATGCTCCTGCCCGGCCAGCCTGTCCCAATTTCGCCTGCGCGAAGTCACGGGCCCAGCGATCTACCTCCAGAATGTCCCCAATGTCGTTCGCCGGCGCGTTGCGATGCGCGCACATCACACCATCGATCAGCGCCGGAATGCCGAGGAAATCGAGCCGGCCATCGAGGAACGCCGACACCGCCACCTCGTTGGCCGCGTTGAGCGCCGCCGGCGCCGTCCCGCCCGCCTCGGCAGCAGCCCGCGCCAGGACCAGCGCGGGAAACCGCCCCAGGTCCGGAGCTTCGAATTCGAGCCGCGCGGCGGCAACGATATCCAGCGATTCTACACCGGAGCCGATCCGCTCCGGCCAACCGAGGGCGTGGGCGATCGGTGTGCGCATGTCCGGGTTGCCGAGCTGCGCCAGGATCGATCCGTCCACGTATTCCACCATCGAATGCACGATGCTCTGCGGATGTACGACCACGCTGACGCGGGACGGTTCCATCCCGAACAGCACGCAGGCCTCGATCAACTCGAGCCCCTTGTTCATCAGGGTGGCCGAATCGACCGAAATCTTGCGGCCCATGCGCCAGCGCGGATGGGCGCAGGCCTGGTCCGGGGTGACGCCCGTCATCTGCTCGCGCGTGGCACGCAGGAACGGCCCGCCCGACGCTGTGAGCAGGATGCGGCATACCCCTGCCGGCGCCTCACCCGTCTGCAGCGAGAACGGCATGCACTGGAAGATCGCGTTGTGCTCGCTGTCGATCGGGACCAGAACCGCACCGCTGCGGCGTGCAGCGTCGACGAGCAACGCGCCCGCCATCACCAGCGATTCCTTGTTCGCGACCAGCACGTGCTTACCGGCGCGTGCCGCCGCGAGCGTGGATGGCAACCCAGCGGCGCCGACGATGGCCGCCATCACCACGTCCACCTCGGCACTGGCCGCGACCGCATTCAGCGCATCGGGGCCGCAGACCACTGCCGTGGGGCACTCGGCCGCACGCAGGTCGAGCGCGAGCAATCGTGCGGCCGCAGGATCCTGCAATACGGCGACGGCCGGCCGGAATCGTACGCACTGGTCGAGCAGCGCCGTCCTGTTCGAGGAGGCGGCCAGCGCTGCGACCACGTAACGATCGGGGTGACGCGCGAGCACGTCAAGCGTGCTGACACCGATGCTGCCCGTGCTGCCCAGGACCGCGACCCGCTTCACGGGACCAGGCCCAGCGCCAGCAGCCCGAGCAGGAACGTCGGCGCCGCTGCGGTGAGGCTGTCGATGCGGTCGAGGATGCCGCCGTGACCGGGCAGCAGCCTGCCGCTGTCCTTCAGGCCGACATGACGCTTGAACATGCTTTCGGTCAGGTCGCCGACGACCGACACCAGCGCAACGAGTTCACAGATGAACAGCCAGGGCCAGAAGGGCATGTCGAACATGAACGCGCCGCCGACGGCAACGGTGGCTGCAGCCAGCATGCCGGCCGCGAAACCTTCCCAGGTCTTGCCCGGGCTCACGTGCGGCGCGAGCTTGCGGTGCCCGAACGTCCGGCCGCCAAAGTACGCGCCGACATCGGCCGCGGCGATCAGCACGAGCAGGTAAAGCAGCAGCAACTGACCGTGCGGCTGCAGCGTGACGAGGTGCGACAGGCCGATGCCAGCAGGTACAAGCACCGGGAAGCCGACCATGGCGGCTGCGAACCGTCCGCCGGCCCGTGCCCGCAGTGCCAGCCACACAAACGCGATCAGCCACCAGATGGCGGCGATGCGCAGGATGCCAGTGAGCCAGCGCGGGTCGGCTGCGAGCATCTCGGCACCCGTGAGCGCCAGCAGGATGGCGGCGGCATACGCCAGTCGGGCCGGCACGGATTGCAGCCGCGCGAACCCGGCCCATTCGTAACCGCCAGCGAAGATGGCGACCGCAATCATCGCCACCGCCACGTCGGGCGGTAACCAGACCAGAACGACGATGACCAGGGCTGCGAGCAGCAGCGCGGTCACGATGCGCGCGCGCAGGGCGGCGCTCATCGTGTGGCCTGCGCGTCGGTCAAACCGAAGCGTCGCACACGGCTCGCGTAGAAACGCAAAGCGGCGTCGAGCGCTGCATCGTCGAAGTCGGGCCAGAGCGTGTCGCAGAAATACAGTTCGGAGTAAGCCAGGTTCCAGAGCAGGAAATTGCTGATGCGGCTCTCGCCGCCGGTGCGGATGAACAGGTCAGGCTCGGGCGCACCCGCCAGCTGCAACTGATCCGCGAACATGGCTTCGTCGATCGCCTCGGGCATGATCTCGCCGGCGACGGCGCGTGCAGCCAGCCTGCGCGCGGCTTCGACGATGTCCCAACGTCCACCGTACGAGATCGCGATGAACAGGGTCATGCGCTGATTGGTTGCGGTGCGCGACTCGGCGGCCGCAATCTTCGCACCGAGCCCTGCGCGCAACCGCGACAGCTCGCCGATGAAGCGAACGCGAATGCCGTTACGGTGCAATTCATCGACTTCCTTGTCGATCGACTCGACGAACAGTTCCATGAGCCGCGTGACTTCGTCCTGCGGCCGCTGCCAGTTCTCGCTGGAGAACGCGAAGATGGTAAGCGCCTCGACGCCGCGCCGCGCGCAACCTTCGACGGTCGCACGCACGGCCTTCGCGCCCGCCCGGTGCCCGAGGTGGCGGGGCAATGCGCGGCGCTGGGCCCAGCGCCCGTTGCCATCCATGATGACGGCGACGTGGCGTGGGAGGCCGGACGCGCCCGCTGCGGCTTGCGACACGGCGTCAGACCTGCATCAGTTCCTTTTCTTTCTCGTGCAGGACCACGTCGACTTCGGCGACGTACTTGTCGGTGAGCTTCTGCACGTCCTCCTGGGCACGACGGTCGTCGTCCTCGGAGACGAGCTTTTCCTTGAGCATTTCCTTGAGGTCCTGCATGACGTCGCGGCGCACGTTGCGGATCGCGACGCGCGCGTTCTCGGCTTCGTGCTTCACGACCTTGGTGAGGTCGCGGCGGCGCTCTTCGGTGAGCGCGGGCATCGGCACGCGGATCACGCTGCCGGCCGTGTTCGGGGTGATGCCGAGGTCGGATTTCATGATGGCCTTCTCGATCACCGCGACCATCTGCTTGTCGTACGGCACGATCGTGAGCGTACGCGCGTCTTCGACCGCGACGTTCGCGACCTGGTTCAGCGGCGATTCGGCGCCGTAGTAGTCCACCCGGATGTGGTCGACCAGGCTCGCGCTGGCGCGCCCCGTGCGCAGGCGCTTCAGTTCGTGCCTGTAGGCAGCAACGCACTTGGCCATGCGTTCGGCTGCGTCTTTCTTCACTTCTTCGAGCATGGAATCTCCCGGTCGAACGGCTCTGCCGTCTCAGTTCGTGACCAGCGTGCCCACGTCGCCGCCGGTGGCGGCACGCACGAGGGCACCCGGATCGTTCAGGTTGAACACGCGCAGCGGCAGGTGGTGATCGCGGCACAGGACGATGGACGTCTGGTCCATCACGTTGAGCCGCTGGTCGAGCACCTGGTCGTACGTGAGGCGATCGTACCGCTTCGCCGACGGATTGAGCATCGGGTCAGCGTCGTAGATCCCGTCCACCTTGGTGGCCTTCAGCAGCAGGTCGGCCTCGATCTCGATGGCGCGCAGGCTCGCGGCCGTGTCGGTCGTGAAGAACGGATTACCCGTGCCGGCGGCAAAAATGATCACGCGCCCCTTCTCGAGATGGCGGACGGCGCGGCGGCGGATGTAGTCCTCGCACACCTGGTTGATACGCACGGCGGACATGACGCGTGTGGCCACGCTCATGGATTCGAGTGCGTCCTGCAGGGCCAGCGAGTTCATGACCGTGGCAAGCATCCCCATGTGATCGCCGGTGACGCGATCCATGCCGGCGCGCGCGAGACCCGCGCCGCGGAACAGGTTGCCGCCGCCCACGACCACGCCGATTTCGGTGCCCGTTTCCTGGACGCTGCGGATCTCGCTGGCAAGACGACGCAGGAAGGCCGGGTCGATGCCGTAGTCGGAGTCCCCCATGAGGGCCTCACCCGACAGCTTGACGAGGATGCGGCGGTTGCGCCGTTGCGGCTCTGCTTTCGGTTCCATCGTCCCTCGCCAGCGGCCCATTTGCAGGTCGCCATTATAAGGAACCCCGCTTGCGCGGGGTTCCGGGTAGGTCGAAATCGCCGGGCGGACCCGGGATTCAGGCGCCCCGAACCGCGGCAGCCACTTCCTCGGCGAAGTTTTCCTGCTTCTTCTCGATGCCGGCGCCGACCTCGAAACGCACGAAGCGCGCGACCTTGGCGCTGGCCTTCTTCAGGACATCGCCGACCGCCTGCTTGTCGTCCTTCACGAACGGCTGGCCGAGCAGCGTGATTTCACCGAGGAACTTGCGGATCTTGCCGTCGACCATCTTGGCCACGATTTCTGCCGGCTTGCCGGCAGCCTTCGGGTCCTGCGCGACCTGGGCGACGAAAATTTCCTTTTCCTTGGCGACCTGGTCGGCCGGCACGTCGTCGGCCGACAGGTACATCGGGTTGAGCGCGGCGATGTGCATTGCCAGATCACGACCGAGCGTGTCGTCGCCGCCCTGCAGGGCCACGACCACGCCGATGCGGGTGCCGTGGGTATAGGTGGCGAGCGGAGCATCCGACCGGATGATCTCGAAGCGACGCACGCCGATGTTCTCGCCGATGCGGGCGATCAGTTCACGGCGGGTCTCTTCGACGGTCTTGCCCGAGGCAAGCTTCGTCGCGAGCAGCGCGTCCAGGTCGGCCGGCTGCGCGGTGAGCGCAGCCTTGGCGACGTCGGCGGCGAAGCCCTGGAAGTCCTTCTCGCGCGCGACGAAGTCCGTCTCCGAGTTGACCTCGACGACCGCGGCCTGCTTGCCGTCGGCCGAACGCTCGACGACGACCACCCCTTCGGCGGCCACGCGGCCGGCTTTCTTGTCGGCCTTCGCCAGGCCCGACTTGCGCATGATCTCAGCGGCGGCTTCGAGGTCGCCGTTCGTCTCGACCAGCGCCTTCTTGCACTCCATCATGCCGGCGCCGGTGCGCTCACGCAGGGCTTTCACTGCTTCAGCGGTAACGGCCATGATCAGGCCCCTTCGGTCGGGGTCGGGGCAACTTCGGCAGCGACAGCAACGGCAGGGGTGGCGGCAGCGGCAGGAGCAGCCGCAGCGGCCGGCTTCTTGCGGGCAGCCTCACGGCGGGCCATGAAAGCCTCGGCGCTCTCCTCCGGATCGGCCTCGATGAGTTCTTCGGCGCGCTGGTCGGCGGCGGCGGTGTCGTCGGCCGGCTTGCGCTTGGGACTGGCGGCGGTCTTCTTGCGGGCCGGCGCCTTGCGGGACGGCTTCGGCGCGCCCGTGCGGGAACGCGGCTTGCCTTCCTCGTCGAGTTCGACGAATTCGTCTTCACCGACCGGCATTTCGAGGACCGTCGAACGGCCTTCGATGACGGCATCGGCGATGCCCGAGGCGTAGAGCTGGATCGCGCGCATGGCGTCGTCGTTACCCGGGATCACGTAGCTGATGCCCTCCGGCGAGCAGTTCGTGTCGACCACGGCGACGACCGGGATGCCGAGCTTCTGCGCTTCGTGGATCGCGATCTTCTCGTGACCGACGTCGATGACGAACATGACGTCCGGCAGGCCGTCCATGTCCTTGATGCCGCCCAGGCTGCGGTGGAGCTTCTCGCGCTCGCGGCGCACCATCTGCGCTTCGCGCTTGCTGCGCTGGTCGAGCGTGCCGTTCGCCTGCATCTCGTCGATTTCGGCGAGGCGGCGGATCGACTGTTTGATCGTCTTGAAGTTAGTGAGCATGCCGCCGAGCCAGCGATGGCTGACCCAGGGCATGCCGCAACGGGCCGCTTCCTGGGCGATCGCGTCGCGCGCGGAGCGCTTCGTGCCGACGAAGAGGACCTTGCCGCCGTCGGCGATGACGTTGCGGATGAACCCCGCAGCCT
>JBAVIQ010000419.1:0-3472 GCA_049687035.1 Steroidobacteraceae bacterium | reverse complement strand
CGCGGGCGCCCCTGCCTGGCTCGATCGCATGGTCGCCGGCGTCGTGCCCAAGCCCGGCCGCACGGCCCTCAACTACTTCCTGAACGACAAGGGCGGCATCGTCACCGAGATGACGCTGACCAACCTCGGTGCAGGCCGCTACTGGCTGATCAGTGCCGCCGCGGGCGAGAAGCACGACGAGCACTGGCTGCGTGAGCACCTGCCAGCAGACGGCTCCGTGCACATCGACAACGTCTCGGCGCGCTACGGCTCGCTGATCGTGGTTGGCCCGAAGTCGCGCGAGTTGCTCGCGCAACTGACGCGAGCGGCCCTCTCAAACGAGGCTTTCCCGTGGTTGTCGGTGCGCACGATCGACATCGGTTACACCAGGGCCATCGCCCTGCGCGTGAACTACGTCGGCGAACTCGGCTGGGAACTGCACGTGCCAGCCGAGCACGTGCTGTCGGTGTACGACCTGATCTGGGCAGCAGGCGAGCCGCTCGGCATTGCCGACTACGGCCTGTATGCGATGGACAGCCTGCGCCTCGAGAAATGCTACCGCGCCTGGAAAGGCGACCTGACGACCGAGTACACGCCGTTCATGGCGTCGCTGGACCGGTTCGTGAAGCTCGACAAGCCGGGCGGCTTCATCGGCCAGGAGGCGTTGCGACGCGAGGCGCATGCGGGGCCCGTCGAGCGCTTCGTGCCGTTGCTGGTCGATGCGGGTGATGCCGATGCCGCCGCAGTGTCGATCGTCTACCACGGCGACAAGATGGTGGGTCTGGTGACCTCGGGTGGCTACGGCTACCGGATGCGACAGAGCATTGCGCTTGCCTACGTCCGTACGGACCTGGCGGTGCCCGGTACGGTCCTCGAAGTCGAGATCCTGGGCGAGCGCCGGCGCGCCGTGGTGGGCAAGGAACCGCTGTACGATCCCGAGAACGCTCGCCTGCGTGCGTGATGCGCTGATCCGCGCGGCGAATCACGCCGCGCCGTCAGGCAGGTAACTCGCGTGCAATCTCCAGCAGCAGGTCGACGACGTACTGCGTGAAGGATCGCGCCACCTCCATCCGGAAGGTCTCGGTCGCGCTGCGCCACAGTACGATCTCGGCCTTTGCAAACACCGTGCGCGTGCACATGCCGACCGGGAAAGCGCGCGAGTCGAGCGGGAGCGGACATTGGGCGCCGAGCAGCCACTCGGCGTGGGGACCGCTCAGTTCCAGCGTCACCTGGCGGTGACTCACGTCCACCAGCGAATGCGGCAGAACGCCGAGCGCGGCCGCCAGATCGGCCGCGACGCTTGTCGCCTCGCTCTCCGGCACGAGCAGGAGAGTTTCGTCGGGACCGAGCCACAGCGCCGCACGCGGGCTGCTCACCGCCGCGCGGCAGGCAATCGTCGGGAGCGCCAGGCCGAGGCCTTGTCCGGCGGCGGCCAGGGCGCTGGCATCGCCCCGGAAAACAAACTTCGCTGCCGCAGGCAGGCTGCGCAGCCAGGGTGTCTCGGTCATGGTGACCGGACGGCGGGCAATGGCATCAACCATGGAGGCGAGCTCCCTCGGCGTCGTAGAAGACGGGCGAAGTCACCTGCACGGGGATATCGCCGCCGGGCATCGGCACATACAGCATCTGCCCGATCCGGGCCCGCCCGTCGGCCACCATTGCCAGCGCGATCGACCGGCCGAGCACTGCGCTCGCATAGGACGACGTGACGTGGCCGATGAGCTGCATCGGTGGCGACTGTCCCGGCGTTGCGACGACCTGCGCGCCCTCCTCGAGCACGGCTGCAGGATCGACCGTGAGCAACCCCACCAGCTGCTTGCGGCCCGGCGCCTTGATTGCCGGACGTTCGAGCGAACGCTTGCCGACGAAATCGGGCTTGGTCTTGCCGATCGCCCAGGTCAACCCGGCATCGTCCGGCGTGGCGGTCCCGTCCGTCTCCTGCCCGACGATGATGTAACCCTTTTCGGCGCGCAAGACGTGCATCGTCTCGGTGCCGTAGGGCGTGATGCCGTGCGGCTTTCCCGCTGCGTACACCGCTTCCCAGACCGACTGGCCGTAGTCCGCCGGCACGTTGATCTCGAAGCCGAGTTCGCCGGTGAAGCTCACCCGGAACAGCGTCATCGGGACGCCGCAGATGCGGCCCCGCGCGACGCTCATGTGCGGCAGCGCGCCGGGCGACAGGTCGATGTCCGATACCAGCCCTGCCAGCACGTCACGCGCGCGCGGCCCCTGCAGCGCAATCACGGACCACTGCTCGGTCGTCGACGTCAGCCAGGCCTCGAGATCGGGCCATTCGGTCTGCAGGTAGTCTTCCATCATGCCGAAGACGCGGGCTGCACCGCCGGTCGTGGTCGTCACGTGGAACCGGTCGTCCGCTAGACGCGCGATCACACCGTCGTCGTACACGAAGCCGTCTTCGCGCAGCAGCACGCCGTAGCGCGCACGCCCTACGGCCAGGTTGGCGAAGTTGTTGACGTACAACCGGGACAGGAACTGCGCTGCGTCGGCGCCGACCACCTCGATCTTGCCGAGCGTCGAGGCATCGAACACGCCGCAGCCGGAACGGACGGCGAGGCACTCGCGCGCCACCGCTGCATGCATGTCCTCGCCGGGGCGCGGAAAGTAGCGGGCGCGTTTCCACAGGCCGACGTCCTCGAAGACGGCTCCATTCGCCCGCGCCCACTCGTGGGTGGGCGTCGTGCGGACCGGGTCGAACAGGTCGCCGCGATCGTAGCCGGCAAAAGTACCGAAAGTCACCGGCGTGTAAGGCATTCGGAACGTCGTCAGTCCAACCTGCGGCGGGGTGCGGTCGAGACCCGCCGCCACGAACGCCAGTGCGTTCATCCCCGAGGTCTTGCCCTGGTCGGACGCCATGCCGGTCGTCGTGTAGCGCTTGACGTGCTCGATCGACTCGAAGCCCTCGCGGGCCGCGAGCACGAGGTCGCGGGTCGTCACGTCGCTCTGGAAATCGACAAACGCTTTGGCCGGCGGCTCAATGCCCGGCTGGGCCAGGGCGCCCGGTGCACCGCGCCTGCTGAACTCGCGCGCGATGGCACGGTAACGAGGCGTAGCGCCCGCGAATCCCGCGTCACTCGCCGCGGCGGCACCCGCCTGCGCGCCATCGTTGAGCACGACCTCGAGCCCGTCCATGCCGCGGCAGGCGCCCGCTGAGCGTTCGCGTTCAGCGGAGGCGCCCGGGACGAAGGCCTGAAGGTCCGCATCCCAACGGAGCTTGCCGCGCGACTGCGAGAACAGATGCACGCTCGGCGTGTACCCGCCGGACATCAACACCGTGTCGCAGGCAACCGTGTCGCCCCGGCCGATCGTGCCTTCCTCGGCAACGGTCCCGAGCGTCACACTGCGGATTCCCCGCCAACCGGCGGTGCCGAGCACCGTGGCACGCGTGGCGATCGGCAGGCCCGCCGCGCGCGCCGCCGTCACGCCCTCGCCCGTCGCCGCTTCGCGGATGTCGGCCACGATGGCAATACTGGCC
>JBAVIQ010000418.1:0-4436 GCA_049687035.1 Steroidobacteraceae bacterium | reverse complement strand
GTGCGGCCGACTCCGGACTGCACTTCGTCGAAGATCAGCAGGATGCCATGCTCGTCGCACAGCGCACGCAGCCCGGCCAGGAACCCTGCAGGCGGCCACAGGTAGCCGCCTTCGCCCTGCAGCGGCTCGACCATGATCGCTGCCACTTCCGAAGCCGGAACGTTGCGCTCGAACAGCATGCGGATGTAATCGAGCACCGCCTTGCCCTGGTCCGCGCCCGCGAACAGGGGGCGGTACGGGTTGGGGTATGGCACGTGCGTGACGCCGGGCATGGTCGGTGCAAAGCCCTTCTGTTGCGTGTACTTGCTCGACGTGAACGACAGCGAACCCATCGTGCGACCGTGGAAGGCGCCGAGGAAGCCGATGAACCGCGGCCGGCCGGTCACGTAGCGTGCGAGCTTGATCGCGCCTTCGACCGACTCCGTGCCGGACTGGCAGAGGAAGCTCATCACGGGCTCGCCCATCGGTGCGACTTCTGCCAGGCGCTCCGTCAGCCGCGTCATGTTTTCGTGCCAGTAGTCGCTCGAGACGTGCAGGAACTTGTCGGCCGCCGCCTTGATCGCGTTGACCACCTTTGGATGCGCGTGTCCCGTGGAGCACACGGCAATGCCCGCGACGAAGTCGAGAAAGCGATTGCCGTCGACGTCCCAGACCTCGGTGCCGCGCCCGTGCGACATCACGAACGGATAGTCGCGCGGGTACGAAGGCGAAGCGACGGACACGTCGCGCGCGAGCATGGCCCGGGAGTTCGGGCCGGGGAGGGCGGTCTTGAGATGCGGGTTCGTCACGGTAGGCTCCTGGAGGGAATCCCGTCTTACGCGGGAAGTCGCACGGGGCGGCTGTGCGCCTCGCGGGTAAGCGCGTGCAAGGCGCGCAGGGTTTCGAGTTCAACTCTAGTCGGCGGCGCAATCGTCCCGACGGTCGCGGCGACCTTGAGTGGCCAGCCGGTCGCGACGCGGGCCTCGTCGACCGTCGTGCCCTCGAAAAGGGCCGTCAGCTGCAGTTCGTCGCTTTGCGGCTGCGGCTTGAGCACGCCGTAGTCGGTGATCACGGACTGCGGGCCCGTGCCGCGCATGGAGGTCTTTGCGCGCGCACCATTGCCTTCGAGGAAGCCGCCGCTGGTACGGAAATCAAGCTTCGCGACGAGGCTGCGCGGCGTGGCCTTCAGCATCACGAACGTCTGCCTGGCGTGCGCTGCGATCTCCGTGGCGCCGCCCGCACCGGGCAAGCGGGTCTTCGGCGCATCGTATGGACCGATCACGGTGCTGTTCAGGTTGCCGTGCCGGTCCACCTGCGCGGCGCCGAGAAAGCCGACGTCTACCCGTCCTGCCTGCAGCAGGTAACTGAAGACTTCCGGCAGCGGAATGACGCAGGAGGCCGTATCGGCGAGTTCGCCATCGCCGATCGAGAGTGGCAGAACATCCGGGCGCGTCCCGACCGTGCCGGATTCGTAGATCAGCACGACATCGGGCGCGTGCGTGAGTCGCGCCAGATTGCACGCAGCGCTCGGCAGGCCGATGCCGACGAAGCAGACACAGCCGTCCCACAGCAGTCGCGCTGCAGCGACCGTCATCATTTCGTCGCGGGTCCAGTCGCTCATGCGACCGCCCGCAGGCTGGCGAGGAACGTTGCGTGGTCGCGGCTCGCCAGCACGTGCCTGCCCATCCAGTCCAGGAAACTCTCGCGTTCGCGCGCGATCGCATCCCAGCGCTGGTAAAAGCTGTTGTCGCGCGCGTAATGATCGTGCACGTACGACGGATACGCGCCGCCCGGACACCGCGCCACTGCACTCACGATCCAGTGCGGCAGCACGATGCCATTCATGGCGGGCGGCAATTCTTCGACAATTTCCTCGACCGTGACGATCAAGGCGCGGGCAGCGAACGCGGCCTCGCGCTGTGCACCGATTATTCCGTGCATCGACACGTTGCCACGGCGGTCTGCGCGCTGCGCGTGCAGGATCGTGACGTCTGGATTGAGTGCGGGAACCGCTGCCAGGCGCTCGCCCGTGAACGGGCAATCGACGGTCCGGATACGCGGATTGACGGACGGCAGGTCGGTGCCGAGGTAGCCGCGCAGCGTGGCGAACGGCAGACCCGCGGCGCCTGCGCTGTAGGCTGCGGCCACGCCGGCATGGGTGTGCTCGTCGATCACGAGTGGGACGGGCCACTGGTGTTCGACTGCATCGCGCAGTCGATGCAGTGAGCCAACGCCCGGATTGCCGCCCCACGAGAACGTGAGCTTGCTCGCGCACCCCATGCCGATCATCTGGTCGTAGATCAGGTCGGGCGTCATGCGTACGAGGTGCAGGTTGCGGCGGTGCTGCCGGATGATCTCGTGTCCCGCCGCGAAAGGGATCAGGTGCGTGAAACCTTCGAGCGCGACGCAGGCGCCGTCGCGGACGTGCGCCGCGATCGCATCACTCAGCGTCGTGACTTTAGATGTCACGATTCGACCACCGTGCGTGACTGTTCGCGTTGGTATTGCGCGAGGTAATAGAACGATGCGATGGCTTTGCCGGTGGAACCGGAACCTTTCCAACCGCCGAACGGCTGGTAGCCAGGCCAGGCGCCGGTCGTCGCACCCTGGCGTCGATTCGCATAGGTGACGCCTGCTTCGATGTGCTCGTGAAACCACGGTACTTCGTCGGCGTCGCCGTAAAAACCCGCCGTGAGCCCGAGGTTCGTGTCGTTGGCGAGCTGCATGGCTTCGTCGCGATCCTTGACCCGATGCAGCATGAGGATCGGCAGGAACATCTCGTGTCGCCACAGCGGATGCGTGAGCGGTGCTTCGGCAAGCACGGGTTGCACGTAATGGCCGCGCGCGAATTCCGCCGATTCGAGTTCACGCGCGCCCGTGATCAGCGTGGCGCCGCCTGCCTGGAGTTCGCGCAAGTACCGCGCGTGATTCGCCGCGGCGTTCGCGTTGATGACCGGGCCGAGCCAGTTCTCGCGGCGGCAAGGATCGCCGATGCGGATCGGGTCGATCTGCGCCCGCATGCGCTCGAGCAATTCGTCGGCGACCGCGCAGTCGACATACAGGCGCGAGAGGGCGGAGCACTTCTGGCCACCCATGCCGTAGGCCGAGCGTACGATGCCAGCGGCGGCATCGTCGAGGTTGGCCTTCGCCGTGACGATGCAGGGATTCTTGCCGCCCATCTCTGCGATGCACGGGCGCGGCCACGGTCCTGACGCCATCCGTTGCAGCAGTTGCGTCCCCACGCCAACGGAACCGGTGAACGTGATGCCTGCCGTCGCGGAATGCGACGACAGCGCTTCGCCAACCTCGCGACCCGATCCCGAGAGGTACTGAAACACGCCGGGCGGTAAACCCGCATCACGGATGCAGTCCGCGAGCAGGCGCCCTGCCCAGGGCGTATCGGTTGCGCCTTTGGCGACGACGGTGTTGCCGGTGACGAGCGCAGCGCCCGTCGGGCCACCCGCGAGCGCGAGCGGAAAGTTGAAGGGCGCAATTACTACCCAGGCGCCATACGGACGCATGACGCTGCGGTTGCGCGATACGACGTTTGGCAATGGGTCGTTCGGTAACTCGTGCTCGTAGCTGCCGTGCTGCTCGAAGTCGTCGGCGTAGTGCCGGAAGAAGTCGACAGTCTCCTGCGCCTCGCCGAGCGCCTCCATCCGGTTCTTGCCGACCTCGAGCGTGAGTGCCGCTGCGATTTCGTAGACGCGCGCTTCCATGACGTCTGCGACGCGACGCATCAGGCGGACTCGTTCGCCGGCGGGCGTGGCGCGCCACGCAGGGAACGCCTTGTGCGCGGCGTCCATGGCGGCACACGCGTCCTGCGCGGAAGCCAACGCGAACTCGCCGAGCTGGATGTCGCCGTCGATCGGGCTGCTGCGGGATACGTATTGTTCGGCGGGCGTGTCCCCGCCATGCAGGAACAGGTTGTGACGGCTGCCAAGCCTTGATTGCACCGTGACCAGCGCTGCGTCGAAGCGCTCGTGCATTGCGGGTGGCGGATCGAACATCGTGGCGTAGGTGAGACGGAAGCTCATGGGCTGCTCGATTAGATGGGGTTCAGGCAGGGAAGAAGCGCGTCAGCAGGCGATCCAGCAACGCGAGTGCGTTGGCGAGGTCGTGCTCGTCGATGACGAGCGGCGGCGCGATCAGCACCAGGTTGCCGCGCGCACCGAACGATACGCCCTCGTCGAGCGCGGCCTGCAGCAATGCAGCCAGCGCAGGCGGCGTCTGCGGCCAGGGGGCCAGCGCTTCACGCGTGTCGCGATCAGCGACGAGTTCGAGCACCGCAAACAGCCCGTGTCCGCCGCGCACGTCGCCGACTACCGGATGCCGTTCGGCCAGTCGCCGAAGGTCACGCTCCAGTCCTGCGCCCAGATGGCGCGAGCGCTCGATCAGGCCCCCGTCGCGGTATGCATCGATGGCCGCCACGCCCGCAGCGCAGGACAGCGGGTGTC